>NZ_JAQMUH010000128.1:0-19268 GCF_028331025.1 Anabaenopsis arnoldii
CCGATAAATGGATAGCCAAAAAAATACTGGCATACAATCGGAGGTAACAACTGGGAATTTGCAGTAAAGATGGATGACAAATTCATAAAACTGCATAGACACCCAGAAACCCCTATTGCACGTCATATCAAGGTTAAAGGCAACGCTTCGCCATTTGACGGTGATTGGGTGTACTGGAGTTCAAGAATGACAAACCATCCCGAAGCCAACAAAAGAGTATCGACTCTACTTAAGAGGCAAAAGGGTAAATGTCCAGAATGTGGGCACTACTTTAGGGACGGTGATGTAATGGAAGTTGACCACATCTTACCCATATCTAAAGGTGGAAAAGATGAATATAAGAATCTACAACTATTACACAGACATTGCCACGACAAGAAGACAGCCAGTGATGGAAGTCTTGTAGGTATTCATGACAAGAACCATATTACCGAGGAGCCGTATGAAGCGAAAGTTTCACGTACGGTTTTGTAGACGAGTCGGTTGGGTGACTGACCGGTTTAGTTTAATTGTTTTAATGTGACTATAGTTATATATTCAAACAAAAAAACTTAAGCCAGAAGTTTTTCATATTGTTGCAGCTAGCACTTTTGATACTAGGGACAGGTCAAAATGATGCTATGGCAATAGATATCTCACCAATTGCAGCACTCTTCAAGTAAATAGAAGACACATCCTCATATGATCAATCTTGTGCAGTGGCGAGGAAAGTCCCCCCTTGCATAGCGCAGATGAAATGCTTGTAAATATGCATCTGACATTCTTGCTCACCAGATAAAAAAGATTGATTAAGATTTGGTAAAGGAAAACGTTCAAACCATATCAATACAACTCCCACAAGCAGGATGATTTTCTTTTAGGTCAAATCAGCAAAATAATTTGCCTAATATGAAAAATTGCGTCATCATATTGTTAAGTTTAGTAAAATTACGGACTTAAATACTACAATAGTAAGAAGCACATAGCTAAACTATCAAATAGTGCATCTGTACTGCCAAATAGGAAAACACTTAGATGTGGTGCTGTAGCCTCAATGATTCCAGTACAACTTATCCTCAAAAACTTTCTCAGTTACCGTGATGCAACTTTAGATTTTAGCGGTTTGCATACGGCTTGTATTTGTGGTTCTAATGGTGCCGGTAAGTCTTCTCTGTTAGAAGCAATCACATGGGCAATTTGGGGTGAAAGCCGCGCTGGTGTTGAAGATGATGTGATTCATTCAGGGGCGAAAGAAGTTCGGGTGGATTATATTTTTCAATGTAACCAGCAAAAATATCGGGTGATTCGCACAAGAGTTAGGGGTGCTAGTGGTGTCCTAGAATTTCAAATTGAAACAACTTCTGGGTTTCGCGCCCTAACTGGTAAAGGTGTCAGAGCCACCCAGGACTTGATTTTACAACACATCAAGCTTGATTATGATACTTTTATTAATTCTGCCTACCTGCGTCAAGGTCGTGCTGACGAATTTATGATCAAGCGTCCCAGTGAACGCAAGGAAATTTTAGCAGAGTTATTAAAACTCAATCAATATGATCAACTCGAAGAAAGAGCAAAAGATGCATCTCGCCAGTTTAAGGCTAGGGCTGAGGAGTTAGAGCGTACTCTGGAGTCGAGTCAAATTCAGCTGCAACAACGGGAAGTAACCGCAGCCCAAAAAGCAGAATTGGAAACGCAACTCAACCAACTGCAACAGGTTCAGGCCTTTGAGAAGATTCAATTACAAAGTTTGCAACTTGTCGAGCATCAGCGCCAAAATTGGGAGCAACAACTTAATTTTTATAGGCAACAACAGCAAAATTTAACTCAAGATAGCGATCGCCTGCAACAGGAACAATCAGCAATTCAAACTCAGCTATCAGATTTAGAAGCAATATTAAATCAGGAACCTGAAATACATAACGGCTTTAGGCACTATCAAAATCTGGAGTTGCAAGAAGAAGCCTTAGCAACTAAGTTTCAAGAATACACCCGTGCAACGGCACTGCTGCAACAAAAGCAACAGCAACTAACTAGCCAAATTCACGAACTAGAAAGGGAACTACAACAAGTTGAAGGACAATTATTAGCCTTAGAACCCCAAGAGCGAGAAATTCAGGAAACTCTTCATAAATCTGCTGAAGTAGAAGCTGCTTTAGCACAACTGATATCCGCCCGTCGGCGTTTAACTCAATTAGATCAACTGCAAATGCAAGTTTCTCCTTTGTTACAACAACGGCAAAACCTGCAAACTCAACTGGATAAAGTTCATGCGGGGGTTGTAGCACGTCTAGAACAGTTACAAGCTAGAGAAAACCAACTAAAAAGCTCCTCACAACGTCAACAGCAACTACAACAAGCGGCCAGAGAGTTAGAAAGCCAGATTTCCCAAATGGAGAAAGATAAAGTTTACCTGCAACGAGTACAGGAAAAAGGACAGGAAAGACGGCACTTTATGGAACGTCTACAAGCTCAAGAACGGGAATATGAAAGATTATTGGGGGAGTTGGAGCAAAAATTGCAAATGCTCCGCACCCCTGATGCAATTTGTCCCTTGTGTGAGCGTCCTTTAGATGAACATCACTGGAATCGTGTCGTAGATAAAACTAAAGATGACTACAAGGATACTGAAGACCAGTTGTGGGTATTCCGGGAACAAAAGGCAGTATCAGATCGAGAAATTCAACTACTCAGACAGGAATATCGGGAAATACATCATAAATTGTCCCCTTATGATAATCTACGAGAACAAAGAGGTCAGTTAGCTGCACAACTGCAATCTATTAAGGACACTGAGCAAGAATTACAACAATTAGCTACTGAAAAGCGGCATTTAGAGCGATCGCTGGAAGTGGGTGATTACGCCCCAGATCAACAGGCGGAACTGCGACAATTAGATGAATATTTACAACAACTGAATTATAATGAGCAAGACCACGCTCTGGCTCGCAGTGAAGTAGAGCGGTGGCGGTGGGCAGAAATTAAACAAGGGCAAATTAAAGACGCAGCCAAGCGACAAGCGCAAATAGCCGCCCGCAAACCAGAATTACAAGGGAATATTGCCCAATTACACACTAAAATCCAGCAGGATAAAACTGATTCTGACTGTGCGAAACAAATTTCTCAACTTGAGCGTCAGATTGCCGAAATCGGTTACAGTTCAGAGCAACATAACAGCCTGCGCCAAGCTTTACGCCAAGCTCAATCTTGGCAATTGCGTTATCAGCAACTTTTATCAGCCCAGCAGCAGCATCCCCAACTCCAGCAACGATGGCAGGATTTAGACGCTTCTAGGAGGGAAAGATTGCAAGAACGGGAAAAACTCCTGACCCAAATTGCAAATATTACCGAACAGTTAGAGCAATCAGCCAATCCCACGGAGCAAATCAACGCTTTAGAGCAGAAAATTCACACACGCCGACAAGAACTTGATGATTATATATCACATCTGGGGCGTTTAGAACAGGTGATGTTACAATTGGCAAACCTGCAAACCCAGTATGAGGAACAACAGCAGGAACTACAAACTTGTAAGCAGCAACAACGAGTTTATCAGGAATTGGCGCAAGCATTTGGTAAAAATGGTATCCAAGCAATGATGATTGAGAACGTCTTACCTCAACTGGAAGCTGAGACCAATCAACTGTTATCGCGGTTGAGTGCTAATCAATTGCACGTACAATTTATTACTCAAAAAGCTGGGCGGAGTAGTAACGCCAAGAAGAAAAGCGCCAAGCTGATTGATACCTTAGATATTTTAATAGCCGATTCCAGGGGAACACGAGCCTATGAGACTTACTCCGGTGGCGAAGCGTTTAGAATTAACTTTGCTATCCGTTTAGCCCTAGCAAAATTACTGGCACAGAGGGCTGGTGCAGCGTTGCAATTATTAATTATAGATGAAGGCTTTGGTACACAGGATGCCGAAGGATGCGATCGCCTAATTGCCTCCATTAATACTATCGCCTCTGATTTTGCCTGTATCCTCACAGTTACCCATATGCCCCATCTTAAAGAAGCTTTTCAAGCCCGCATTGAGGTGAATAAAACTCAGCAAGGTTCCCAGGTAAGCTTATCAATTTAACTCTGAAAAAGTTCTGCCCACACCCCTGTGCCTAAAGTACGAGAAACCTAACTACGTTGCTGTTTCTGCAGGGGTTTTCAGCATTTTCATGATCAATTAATCAATTCGTTCCGTATTACCTATTCTTACCCAACCTTCCTGTTGGCTTTGAGTGCGAATTTTTTGCCATCTTTTATCCTGGCTTTCTTCCAAGATAATCAGTTCTTCATTCACCCCCACCCCAGCCACACGGGGAGCATCCAACGTTGGTTCAGCTCGCACACTTAAGCCTTCAGTCCAGGTCACACGGCCTCGGTAAGCCCCCGGTGGTAATGTTTCCGTGGGAGTTTCCGGGGGAGTTTCCGGGGGAGTTGGTTCAGGGGTGGATATAATATTTACCTCAGTTGTTTGAGGAGCTTCTTGTGGTAAAGACGTACGGTCATTTGCAAAAATAGGTTTAGGCGGGGAGATTAAATTTCGATTAATGAAATAAAATGCAACCGTAACACCGCTACCGATTAAAATAGCGATCGCTAAGAAAACTCCTAAGATAAATTTTAGTAAACTAGACAGCACAGTTAAAACCTCATCGTCAATGGTCAATAGTCAATAGTAATTCATAATTAAATATTGACCACTCCGATAAAAAATGTACTGGAGCAGCCAGTGTAAAATTACGGTAACTTGATGATAAAAAAAAGTGAGTGCCGCCTTACTATTGCTAATTATTCATCAAGGCTTTGATACACAGGATGCACAAAGATGCGATCGCCTCTGACTTTGCTTGTATCCTTACTGTTACGGATTGCTTCACTCCACTTCGTTCCGTATGGCTAACGCCAAGCTTCGCTAACGCAATGACGTTTTATCTTTAATTAAGTACGTTGACCTACTTAACATCCGAATGATTAATTACGTAACTTACCGAAAGTATCACCCAAAATATTGTGTTTCGAGGCTAAACGAGCCCTCCCAGATGCAGCCCATTCTTGTAATTGTTGAATTTGCTCCACAGCCGTTCGCGCCAGGGGTATAATCTGGCTCGCAGCTTCCAGAATATCATCAGTAGTAAAATCGCGGTTTTGACTAAATCCAATGTGCATGGCTTCAATCAAAGTTTGCTCAATTTCGGCTCCTGAAAAATCCGGCGTTTCATAAGCTAATCTCTCCACATCATAACCTTTGATTTTATGGGGGCGCAGTCGGGATAAATGAACGTTAAAAATTGCTTTTCTTTCATCTTGAGTAGGTAAACCCACAAAGAAAATTTCATCAAATCGCCCTTTACGCAACATTTCCGGGGGTAGGGCTTGGATATCATTAGCAGTGGAAACAACAAATACAGGCGAAGTTTTTTCAGCTAACCAGGTAATAAAAGTACCAAACACACGGCTAGTAGTACCTGCATCACCTTTACTACCCAGTCCGGAAAAAGCCTTATCAATCTCATCAATCCACAATACACAGGGGGCGAGGGCTTCTGCTACCTGAATCATTTGGCGAGTCCGTGATTCTGACTCACCCACTAAACCACCAAATAAGCGTCCTACATCTAAACGTAGTAGGGGTAAATGCCAGTGATGGGCGATCGCTTTTGCTGTTAAAGATTTACCTGTTCCTTGAATACCTAACAACATTAAACCACGAGGGTGGGGTAATCCGTACTGTCGCGCCTTATCAGTAAACGAGCCTCCCCGACGCAGTAACCAATCTTTGAGGTTATCTAGTCCCCCTATATCAGAAATTTGCTCAGTGGCTGGGTAAAAGTCCAGGATTTGGGTTTGGCGGATAGTTTGGCGCTTTTCCTCTAAAACTAAGTCTACATCCTCTGGTTGTAATTCTCCATGGGATGCGATGGCTCGCGCCAAAACCCGCCGTATCCGTTCCATGGACAGACCTTGACAGGAACGCACCAAGTCATCGATAACTTTCACCGATAGGGAATTATTACCAGTGCTTTGTACTAACCTTTCCACCTCAGCTTTAATTTCCGGCGCTGCGGGTAAAGGAAACTCCACCACCGTGAGAACTTCGGTTAAATCGTCAGGAATAGCAACCCGCGGCGACAGCAATACCAGATTTTTCGGTTGGGACTTCAGGAGTTTAGCTAAGTTGCGAAGTTTGCGGGCGATCGCCACATCATCTAAAAATCGATGATAATCACGTAAAATCAAGACAGCAGGGGCAGAAGCTGGCAACTTTTCCACAAATTCCAAAGCTTGCAACGGGTTACGCTTGCCAAACCCTGTATCATTGGGGTTTCCCTGGTAGCCATCCACAAAATCCCAGGTGTATACAGGACGGTTTCCTTGGTTTGCAGCTTCTTCCCGGATTGCGGCTTCTACCCGTTCCTCTTCATAAGTGGGGATATAAATCAAAGGGTAGCGGGCGCGTAGCAACAATTTAAATTCTTCACGAAAGTTCATAATTTTTCAAAACTTAAAAATATTTATTTAAAAAACCCGGCTCTCAGAAACCGGGTCTTAAGTTAGGTTAAACTAATAAATCCCTTTTCAGGCTGATCACAAGCACTACAACTTAAAACATTTACTCACCCCGGAAGTTGCTTTTTTAACGCTTCCAAAGAAGCCCAACGACTATCAACGGGCTTGTCTGAACTATCAACCTTAGCAGTCAAAATACCCGGACAATTGAGGTTACAAAGCTGGCGCTGAGGTAATTCCAAGCACATCTGCTCATATAACCACTCACTCGGATAAAAATAACCATCAGGTGAGAGGGTTTCCAGCAAATCTTCCATCACTACTTCCCTCTCTAAAGGTATATCCTGTATTTGATTAGCAGCTTCATCTAACCAAATAACTTCTTTGGTATTCACTATTAAACGATGGTTATATTGCTGCAAACAGCGGTTACAAGTACAAGTAACAATTGTTTCTGCTTTCCCAGATACTTCTAGGTAATTGCCATGATGCTCTATCCGCAAGCGACCACGAACAGGTGTTAAGCTTTCCAGACCAGGGAGAAACTCTTTAACTTCGATTTCCTCTCTCCGCTCCGGGGCTTTGGTAAGTTGGGGAATAAAAATTGCGTCCATAGGATTTCGATATAATCACGAACAGTTATATTTTGCTGTCACAAAAACCATAAAGCCGTCCCAGAAGGACGGGGTTTTTAACCCAAATTTCTCATAACTCTGTTTTAGCTTTTGAACAGAAGAGAAATTTTGTATTGACAAGGTTTTTATGATATATTCCGGTTTAAACCGGATTATTCAACTGTCGGCGCTGGACAGACCACCAAATGACGGTGCGGCTCTCGTCCACGGCTAAAAGTTTGCAAATCTGCAAATTCTTGGAAGAAAGAATGGATTTGCCGCCTTTCAGCAGCACTGAGAGACTTGATTTCTACTTCCCTACCAGAAGCGCGTACCTCCTCCGCTGCTGCTTCTGCCAAAGCGCGAATTTCCCCTTGTCTTTTGAGGCGGTACCCATTCAGATCAATGGTATAAGAGGCTTGTGACCCTGGGGGCTGGTTGAGGTTTAGCACCGAGTTGGCTAAATACTGAATCGCATCTAGCACTGAACCGTTAGCGCCAATTAAAACTTGGATTTGTTTCTGGGTCAGGTTAGTTTCATCAATAGTCAACCAGTAGCTATCTGTTTCTGGGAAATTGTCAAATTGAGAGGGGTCAGTTTCTAAATTCCCTTGAATCTCCGCAGGTGTTCCTGTTAGTCGCAGCAGGGTTTTTAACCACTGCTGCCCTCTGTGCATCCCACTGTCAAGCATCATCAACCTATAGTCTTTTTCTTAGAACTTTTGGGCTCAAATGGTAAACTTCTCTGTTCTGCTGCGGCTTCTTTCTCTTGGGTGGCCACAATTTGTTGTAGTCCCTCCGGTAGAGGTTCACGGGAGAGAATATAAGTTTGGGCAGTTTGGAAAATATTACCAATCACCATATACATTAATACCCCAGCTGGTAGGGGGAAGAACAAAAACATTCCAGAAAATATAACTGGTGTGATTTTGTTAACTGTATCTTGTTGGGGGTTACCACCACCAGAATTCTGCCCGGAAATCATTTGGCTGACATAAAGGCTGATGCCGAAAAATACGATCATCGAGACAATATCCCAGTGGACTTTACCATCAGGATCTATAGCACCAACTCTACCCAAAGCTTCTATAAACAAAAATCCTTTTTCTGCTGCTAGTCCAGGAATTGAGCCTTGAATGGTCACGTCTCCTGGTTCCAAGGCTTCTATATTGCCCTGGGCATCTATTTTGACCCTCTCTTCCCCTTTCATGACTTTCCATTGAGGAATCAGGTTATTTTCTGGGTGTTCTGCTAAAAGCGCCTGAAATGGTTTACCATCAAGAGTTTGATATTGGATCTTAGTTTTTTCTCCTACGGCTAATTTGTTACCCCCAGGTAGAATAGCAGTGACACGAACGTGCTCTCCATCAGCAATGTAGATGTTTTGGGGAGCGGTAGCAAAGGCCTGGGGTTGAATTCGTTCAATTTGTTCAGCCGGAAAAATTTGCAGGTTAACGCTGTAGTTTGCACCAGCAAAAGGTGAACCCCGCAATGTGGCAAACAGCGCTAATAATACTGGCATTTGCAGCAATAGGGGCAGACATCCTGCTAATGGGTTACCAAATTCTTTTTGGACATTGACCATTTCCTCTTGCTGCTTTTGCTGATCGTCCTTATACCGCTCTTTAATTTCTGCCATCCGCTTCTGCATCAGAGGTTGCACAATTCGCATTTTCCGCATATTACGAATTGAACCAGCACTCAGGGGATAGAGCGCGAAGCGGATTATCAATGTCAAGGCAACGATCGCCAATCCATAGCTAGGCACAATCCCATAGAAAAAATCTATGATTGGCAGCATCACGTTGTTTGAGAGAAACCCGATACCAAAATCCATTATTCTGAATTAAACCTGAGTTACTGTAAACTAATCTGAATGTGACATACTCCTACACTTGTGTGCAGGCCGCCCAGAGAATCCCGCTGTTGCACAGGAGGCTCTCGGCTCTAAGAACGGAATGCCATCCCGCTCTATTTTTTATATTTATAGCTTACTAGATTAAAGTAAGTGTTGCCTTCGCTAGTCCCTACTATTTTGTAGAAACGCGACGAATCGCGTCTCTATTACTGCTATATAAAACCTAGACAAAGCTAGACTTTACTTTCTACTTCAACGGGAGCATGGGAGCGGTTATCCCTTAGTAGACTTGCACGCCTTAGCCAGACGCGATATTTCTCAAGTTAAGATTTCCAAGAAAGACTACCGCTATCATTGCTTGGTTTTCGCGTTGGCAATAGTCTTAATTCAATACTTGATATCGTAGGATTATATATCAAGTGGGCGATTTTCTTAACTCACTTATGTCAATACTTGTCAACATAAGTATAGCTTTGTCTATAAAATAGTCAGCTTAGGACTAGCTCCCTATTACTTGTCAGCCGCAGCGCTATATAGGGGATTTTTAGCTTTAACTCTTTCATTGATGTAGTCATAAGTCTGGCGGAAATTGGGAACAGCCCGCATTTCTAGGCGACTACCATTTCTGAGGGTTAATACCATATCTCCCCAAAAGCCAATGCCACGGGGAACTTTGACAATTTTCACAATCTCTGAATAAATGATATCCGTGCGATCGCCTCCTCTCCAACCTCCCGTTACGGAAATCCGGCGGTCAGTGATGCGGAAACGTAGCCATAATGCTCTGACAATGGCTCCCACAGTCAATGGTAGCCCGACGACAGTTAGTCCAATCAACACATTGAGGATTAAGTCCCCGATGTGGGGGCCTCCCTCATAATAAACTTCTTCACGAATGCCCATCAAACACCTCAGCTTTTACCAACAACTCTTTTAATTCTTGCAGAAATTGCTGGCTTACGCACTGAGATTCTGCTGCTGCTGGTTTGACAACAATGACTAGCCGCCAACCTGGAAACAATTTTGGCAATAGCTCATGCAGTGCAGCTGTAATCTGGCGTTTGATCCGATTACGAATTACTGCTTTTTTGCTGACTTTTGTGCTAATAGAAACGCCAAATTTTGTGCTCGATAGTGGCTGCTCACTGATTACAGTATCCAAGGAAGGCTTTTTCAACCCTGAAGGTTTTAAAGCTCTCAATGTGAAATGAGAACTGTGACGACGAATTCCTTCCCGGAAAACTGCTTGGAAATCTTTTCGAGATTTTAATCGATTTGCTTTGGGCAAAGCCACATCTGGTCTTCTTGAAATTTCCTAAACGCTCAGACGATGACGTCCCCTTTTTCTTCTGGATCGGATCACATTTCTTCCTGTTGGTGTCTGCATCCTAGCCCGAAAACCAGAAGTTCTTTTTCTTTTACGGCAAGTGCCGCCCAGGGTCCTCTTCATCCCGTTCTCCTCTTAGGCGATTTTTATAAAAAGTTACAATCCCTTACTATATCACTTCCAGAACTAAAAATGATATTTTTTTTAAATGTCCTCAACAATTAATCAGGCGGGTTGATCAAGACCATCGTTAATAATTAAGCAAATCTGTGATATCTTCCGTAGCCTAGGCATACCCGCCCTTAGTAAAAATGATTGCTCAAGAGATACTCAAAACCCAGGTTCCCACATAACGCTCTAAGGGTAAATCCCCAGGAGAGAGAATCTGACAGTTAAAATAATACATCCCCCCAAAACTCGGTGTTTTGACGTCTGACAGCACTAACTCAACTTCTCCTCCGGCTGCTACCGGCTTTTGGGGGAAAATTTCTATACGGCGAGCTTCTTTGTTCCATTTGACTTCATCTAGGGGAACTTTTTCACCTTTGACTTTGACCTCCACTTTGTTCGGGTCGAAACTTCCTTCGTAATAATCTGGGTAGCTAACCACAAACTGAGATGCGGCTAAGTTCATTTTTTTGGCTGGTATTCGCAGTCTGAATCGCTCCCAGCTATTAGCCTGTCCGCCAAAGTCTAATCTAAAGGGAAGCTGATTTTTACTGCTAACGCCGCCAAATAGCGTCAGTCCCGGTAAGCCTTGAGCTACAGTTATGACTGGAAACCCAGTCAACAAAGAGCTAGTGACGGCTAGAGCCGAAACAAGTCTCACAAGCAGTTGACGATCACAACCAGGAAATTGTAAATTTTGCATAGTCTAGGTTTCCTCCACCAGAAAACAGGTTAGTGATATAAACTAAGTCTTGAGTCCTCTTAACTCAACTTTACTACTGACACCCTGGTAATTGACGTTAAATTGAAGCAAAAAGTGCCATCACTCTTGAAAGCTTAAGTTTTACTCAAAATATAGAAATCCGGTTTGGTTTCTGAATTGATTTGTCTAGGTAGGGAACAGGGAACAGGGAACAGGGAACAGGTAAGAAGAATTGCCATGTGTACTGAGTCTTGTTCAAAAATCAAATAGGAGTCCTATATATAGTTATAATTTAGACTAAGTAGAAATCAATTTTGTTGCTAAATATTTCTAAATACATCTAATTCCAAAGGTTTTGTGATAAAAACTGATCTATCTAGTAAGCGATTGCGCACCAGCGCAGTGCTGGGGGCATTGGCCAATCAAGGGATAGATTGAGGAAAATGAGCTTGATTCAAAGCAGCAATCATTAAAAAATAACGCTAAAAAAATATGTAAAGAAAGAATACTAAAATTTTGCAATGCCTAAAACAAACTAAAGAGAAAGATGCAAAATTAGTAATCAATTTAGGATTTGTAATATGTGAATCTATTTGTGACTATCGGCAAGTGTCAAATCTGCAAGGGGCGAAGTGAGGTTACAACACAGAAAAGCAAAAGTATTTAAGGGTTTATCTACCAGGAAAAGCCATCTCAGACAGTGACGCCCAAAAAAGAGGTATTTATCTCCAGGAGATTTCATGAAAATAGCAGTTGCTAAAGAAATTGAAGTTTGTGAACGACGTGTGGCATTAAATCCTGACACCGTTACCCGGTTAGTGAAACAAGGTTTGGAAGTATGGGTAGAAAAAGGTGCGGGAGAAGGCTCTTGTTTTAGCGATTCTGCCTACGAAGCAGCAGGAGCAACAGTTATAACTGATCCAGCTAAATTATGGAGTGAAGCAGATATTGTACTCAAAGTTAGCCCACCAAAAGAGCGAGAAAATGGCGGCTCAGAAATAGAATTACTGCGACAGGGATCTGTGTTAATCAGTTTCCTTAATCCTTTGGGAAATCCCGCAGTAGTACAGGAACTAGCAAATCGGCACATTACAGCTTTGAGTATGGAGATGATCCCCCGTACGACCAGAGCGCAAAGTATGGATGCTTTGTCTTCCCAAGCTTCACTAGCAGGATATAAAGCAGTATTAATTGCCGCTGCTGCATTACCTAAATATTTCCCGATGCTGACCACAGCCGCCGGCACGATCGCCCCAGCTAAAGTATTTATTATGGGGGCTGGTGTAGCGGGATTGCAAGCGATCGCCACAGCCAGACGCTTAGGTGCGGTAGTAGAAGCCTTTGATATTCGTCCCGCAGTCAAAGAAGAAGTGCAAAGTCTGGGGGCGAAATTCGTCGAAGTCAAACTCGAAGAAGAAACAACTGCAGCGGGAGGATATGCCAAAGAAATTTCCGAAGCTAGTAAACAACGTACCCAGGAAGTTGTGGCGGAACACGTGAAAAATGCCGATGTCGTGATTACCACCGCCCAAGTACCCGGGAGAAAAGCACCAAGACTAGTAACAGAGGAAATGGTAGCACAAATGAAACCGGGTTCAGTAATTGTAGATCTAGCAGCCGAACAAGGGGGTAACTGTGCTTGCACCCAAGCAGGTAAAGATATTCTCTGGAATGGCGTGACGATTATTGGCCCCATCAACTTACCCTCATCAATGCCAGTTCACGCTAGCCAGCTGTATTCTAAGAACTTAACATCCTTGCTGCAATTATTAATCAAAGATAAAACTCTACAAGTAGATTTTGCTGACGACATCATTGATGCGGCTTGCATTACCCACGCCGGGGAAATTCGCAATCAAAGAGTGCAGGATGCGCTAAAAGCTTTGAGTCCTCAAATCGGCACTTAACTAACCGCCCCTCAAAACCTATCTGTGTGCATCTGTGGTTACAAACAGGAGATTTCAGTTCATGACCGAAGCATTACTCGCTGCTTTATTTGTATTTGTTTTGGCATCCTTTATTGGCTTTGAAGTGATCAACAAAATCCCACCGACTTTACACACCCCCTTAATGTCAGGCTCCAATGCCATTTCTGGTATTGCTGTATTAGGGGCAATTGTAGCTGCTGGTGCTAAAGATACCAGTATATCAGTAATTCTCGGTTTAATTGCTGTGGTACTAGCGACAGTTAACGTTGTCGGTGGTTTTCTCGTCACAGATCGGATGTTGCAAATGTTCAAGAAAAAGGAAGTTAAGGCGTGAGCGATTTTCTACCAACTGGGATTCAGCTGACGTACCTGGTCGCTGCATCATTATTTATCCTGGGTTTAAAGAAACTGGGTTCCCCAGCTACAGCACGTAACGGTAACGTGATCTCGGCTGTGGGGATGCTGCTGGCCATTGTCGCCACACTCTTAGATCAGCAGGTACTCAACTATGAGATGATTTTAGTCGGCTTGGCTATTGGTGCCGGAATTGGTGCGATCGCCGCTTACAAAGTCCAAATGACGGAAATGCCCCAAATGGTGGGTTTACTTAATGGTTTAGGTGGTGCTGCTTCCGCACTCATCGCCGTTGCCGAGTTCTGGCGGTTAATTGGCAATGCCCAACCCATACCTCTAGATGTAAACATTTCCATTTTACTGGATGTCTTAATCGGTGGTGTCACCTTAACAGGTAGTTTTATCGCCTTCGCCAAATTGCAAGGTTTAATCAGTGGCTCTCCCATTAAATTACCTTTCCAACAACCATTTAACCTCGCCCTACTGGCTGCCTACTTAGTAGGTAGTGTCTATTTAATCATCACACCCGACAGCCTACCCATATTCTTCGCCGTGGTAGGAGTTTCTTTAGTATTGGGTGTTATGTTCGTCCTCCCCATTGGTGGGGGCGATATGCCTGTAGTCATTTCCCTATTAAACTCCCTATCTGGGATAGCAGCCGCAGCCGCAGGGTTTGTGGTCATGAACAATATGTTGATTATCGCTGGCGCACTGGTGGGCGCATCGGGTTTAATCCTCACCCAGATTATGTGTAAAGCGATGAATCGTTCATTATTTAACGTGCTGTTTGGTGCCTTTGGTGGGGAAGCGTCCGCTCCTAGTGGTGGCGGTGCTACAGGTACTACAACCAATCAAACAGTCCGCAGCATTGACCCCGAAGAAGGAGCAATGATGTTAGGTTATGCTCGTAACGTCGTCATTGTCCCTGGTTATGGTATGGCTGTAGCCCAAGCCCAGCACACTGTCAGGGAATTAGCAGATCAATTAGAACGCATGGGCGTTGATGTTAAGTATGCTATTCACCCCGTCGCCGGTCGAATGCCGGGGCATATGAATGTGTTACTCGCAGAAGCCAATGTGCCTTATACCCAGTTGTATGACATGGATGATATCAATCCCCAATTGGAAGGGGCGGATGTGGCTTTAGTAATTGGTGCCAATGATGTGGTCAATCCAGCAGCCCGCAGCGATACCAATAGCCCCATTTATGGTATGCCGATTTTGGAAGTAGATCGGGCAAAGCAGACAATTGTCATTAAGCGCGGCATGAGTACGGGTTTTGCCGGTGTAGATAATGAATTATTCTACAAAGAAAAAACTACCATGCTTTTTGGTAGCGCCAAAGATATGGTTTCTAAGTTGGTTTCCGAGGTAAAGCAGCTTTAAGGACTATTTTCAAGGGTCAGCTTGCCCTGGGAGGTATCATGTTCCTGGGGCAAGTTTTTTCTGCCAAGATTATTTGACAACAGATCAATCTAATATGCCTAATGATAGAAGCTAATCAAAATGTAAAATTTTGAAATTGAACTAAGTCTCGATGACCAAAAATGCCCGATAATCAATATTGTTGAATTTGTCTGCTGACACAGCACATTTCATCTGGGTGAGGTAAATCAATAGCTGGCAAAACTTCGCCGTCAGCGCTCAGTCGATAGCTTGTGTAGGCTAGCCATAAGCAGCCCGCAACACTACACTTTGATCAGAAAATATGCTGTCAACCCACTACATAACAAACTGCACAAGATGGATGGGTCAAATTTTATGGATCTAAGAAAAATTTAGATTTTGATTTTCAGAATTTGGTCTTTGAAAACAACAAAGATTAAATAATCAGGGTGTGTCATTACTCAGTATATTTATATGTTATCAAAACAAGAACGTCAAATAGATTTTGTAGGTAATATCCCTTTTATATCAGTTCATATTGGTGGATTATTGATTTTTTGGGTAGGTTTTAGTTGGACTGCTTTAATTACTTGTTTATTATTATGGTTTGTGCGGATGTTTGGCATCACCGCCGGATACCACCGTTATTTTTCACACCGTACTTATCAAACAACCCGTTTTTTTCAGTTTATTCTGGCGGTTTTAGGTAATGCTTCGGCGCAGTTAGGCCCATTATGGTGGGCTGCACATCATCGTCATCACCACAACTATGCAGATACAGAACAAGATATTCATTCCCCCATTATTCATGGTGGCTGGTGGTCACATATTGGTTGGGTAGTCTCTCCTCAATATTCTCAGACTGATGAACGCAAGATCCGAGATTTTGCCAAATACCCAGAGTTACAGTATTTAAACCGTTTTCATATGCTGGTGCCTATCTTGCTAGCAATCGCCGTTACTGTTATCGGCATATTGTTTCAGATTTATCTTCCTGGCCTACAAACATCTGGTTTGCAGATGCTTATCTGGGGGTTCTGTTTAAGTACTGTCCTGGTTTATCACTCAACTTTTACAATTAATTCTCTCGCCCATATCGTTGGTTACCGTCGTTTTAATACCTCGGATAATAGTCGCAATAATCTGTTTTTAGCTTTAATTACTTTAGGTGAAGGTTGGCATAATAATCATCATTATTATCCCGCATCAGAACGTCAAGGTTTCTATTGGTGGGAAATAGATATTACTCATTACATTCTTACCCTATTATCATGGCTGGGAATTGTTTGGAATTTAAGAACTCCTCCTCAAACAATTTATGACCAGTCTCATAGTTAAGCTAAAAAGTAGTATTACCACCTTTTCGGATGTGATACTTGCGCCAACTCAAATAGGAGAAATACTCAAAAATGGTGTAGGAACATGATTAAATCACGTCCCTACAAATAATGAATTATCGTCGTTTGGGAGAAGTGCGTCGCAGTTCGCGTTTTTCCTCTTCTCGGCGACGGCGATCGCGCCAATCTGCTAAGGTCAGATAACCAACCCCACCAGTCACCGCTACCAGCAGCAGCAAGGCCAGTAAGGCCAAAATATTTAGGAATGGATTTTCCACGATTCCCCTATAGTCCGTTACGTCCCCACACTACCATCGCAATTGACCAAGTAAACACAACCAACAGCGATACCCAACCAAGTGTTAAAGTTGCCATAGTCTTACACTTTCTCAATAATTACAAAACGTCTCTAATACCCATAATAATGTCAAAGGGCTGCATAAACAAAAGCCAAGGAAACTTCAGATATGCAAACCATGGCCGAGCGCCTAGAATCTCTCAAAGCTGGAATAATTTCGGCTATTTCCTTAAGTCTTGCCTTCCTAATTACTAATTTGGTAAATACTCTGGTGTTGGTAAAATATTTTCCCACACTGGCAAGTCTATATACAAGTATAAACTTCCCTTGGTGGCTCAGTGGCGGAATCGCCGCCTTGTCTGGTTTCCTCTTTGGTGTTACCTATCGCTACATTATCCGCACAGATAACAACACTCAACTAAAATCCGGTGCTGTACTGGCTTTCGGTCTCGTGCGTGGCTTAACGCAGATCAACTCTACCGAGAATATTATACCTGATTTAGTCCAAGCCGGGGAAAGTATACTTTGGTTCGCCATGGGGGCGATCGCCCTTGATACAGCTATACAAATCCGCTGGGTTAAACCTTTCCCCTCCACAAATGATAGGGAGCAACTAAACTAAGATTCATACACAATTTCTGTTCCCTCTTCATAGCGATCGCCCCTTAGTACAGTCAACCGTCAACCGTCAACCGTCAACCGTCAACCGTCAACAGATGCAAACACCCAATCTGATTAAAACCCCCTCTTTTATCCAAAAAGTACAGTGGGTAGCTGACCCTGTAGGGTATATGGAAACAGCAGCTCAACAATATCCTGATATTTTCTCCGCCCAAGTGGTGGGGTTTGGTAACAACCTGGTATTTGTTAACCATCCCCAGGGCGTGCAAGAAATTTTAACCAATGACCGTAAGAAATTTGTTGCTGGTGGTAAAGAGAATAGAATTTTACAACCCTTACTAGGTGACTATTCGGTGATTATGCTCGAAGGCGATCGCCATCGTCAGCGACGAAAATTAGTCATGCCGTCTTTTCATGGCGATCGCATGCGAAACTATGGTGAAATCATCAGGGAAATTACCACCAAAGTCTGGAGCCAACTACCCACAAACCAACCCTTCACCACCCGCACCGCCACCCAGAATATTTCCTTACAAGTTATCTTACAGACCGTTTTCGGCGTATATGAAGGAGAACGCAGCCAACAACTGCTAAAAAATCTCTCATTAATCGCGGATATATTTCGCTCACCATTAACTTCTAGTTTTCTATTTTTCCCCTCTCTGCAAACAGATTTAGGACCATGGAGTCCTTGGGGTAATTTTTTACGCAATAGACAAAAAGTAGACCAGTTAATTTACGCAGAAATCCGCGAACGCCGACAACAAACCGATGAGAATCGTATTGATATTCTCTCCTTGCTCATGTCAGCAAAAGATGAAAACGGTAACTCAATGACAGACCAAGAGTTACGCGACGAATTAATGACCCTGTTATTCGCCGGTTATGAAACCACAGCCACCGCCATGGCTTGGGGATTATATTGGATTCATAAACACCCCGAAATTAAAGAAAAACTGCTCCAAGAACTGCATACCCTGGGTGATACACCAGACCCCATGAGTATATTCCGGTTACCTTATCTCACCGCTGTTTGTAATGAGACCTTACGGATTCATCCAGTAGCCATGTTAACCTTTCCCAGAGTAGTCAAAGAACCTGTAGAACTCCTAGGATATGCTTTAGCACCGGGGACAGTATTAATGGGCTGTATCTATCTCATTCACAAACGGCAAGATTTATACCCCGAACCCAAGCAGTTTAAACCCGAAAGATTTCTGGAACGTCAATATTCCCCCTATGAATTTATGCCTTTTGGTGGCGGTGTCCGGCGCTGCTTAGGTGAAGCCTTAGCCGTGTTTGAAATGAAACTAGTATTAGCCACCATCTTATCCCGCTATGAACTCGCACTAGCTGATACCAAACCAGAAATACCCCAACGTCGGGGTGTAACTTTAGCCCCCAGTCGTGGGGTGAAGATGCTGATCAAACGCCAACTTGCACCCCAACCATCCCCCCAATTAATTTAAAATAGGACTTTATCCATTGACAAAATAACAAAGGGGACATCAATTGAATGGAAACTTGAATCCCTAGGGCTACGGTTTCTCCCTCCTCTTTGTCCCCACTCGCTGGGGACATTAATCGAATGGAAACTTAACTCCTGTTGCAAATATTTATTTATTTATATTTTTTTTGTATTTGTTTATAGTTTTTTAGAGAGCGATCGCCCTGATTCGATTTAATGGTATAAATACTATCAACAAGTCTTGACTATGCAGATTAGTGAAGAAATCACAATCAAAGCGATCGCCTCTTACAGATTACTATCATCGCATTTTCAACACTATCCCAACCAAGGCCACGGACAAGCGATAAGCAAAGATTAAGCCTTTTCTACAGCGATCGCTTGAATCGGTTGGTGCTGATTGGGGTTGATACTGGCTATCAGGGTGAAGGCTTTATGAGATGGGTGATGGATACGTACCACTGGGTTTTGCAGGTTACACGTCGTCCGGTTAATACTAAAGGCTTTGTTCTGTTACCAAAGCGTTGGGTTGTCGAGCGTAGTTTTGGTTGGTTTAATCGCCTCTAAGTTAATATACATGCTGATTGAGCGCAGTCGAAACCCGGTGGTTGAGCGCAGTCGAAACCCGGTGGTTGAGCGCAGTCGAAACCCGGTGGTTGAGCGCAGTCGAAACCCGGTGGTTGAGCGCAGTCGAAACCCAGTGGTTGAGCGCAGTCGAAACCC
>NZ_JAQMUH010000129.1:0-5324 GCF_028331025.1 Anabaenopsis arnoldii
TAAATGGGGCGTACAACATATTAAGAAAAGCAGTCCTGAACGCTTTTGCAGACGGGATAGAGGGGTTAGGAGTAACTCCAATCAGGTTTACCCCTGGTAAAGTGACTTTGTAGATTTGTCTATAATTTCACAAACTCTACTTGACATCCCATGTATTTTACTTATAGTTTTGATAAAAAGTGATAAGAAGTACGTTTTTTGCGGATATATTCAGTATGATTTCGGTTAAAAGATTGGTTGAGGCAGCAAAACAGTCGAACTAGAATTTAATTGGTTCGACTAGATACTATGGAATGGTTTGTGTGTTTCATCACTCACAGGTAGAGAAGTTGAGGAGTAACTGAAATTAGTATGTCTGCATCTCATATCTCCAACTCGATGATTACAGGTTTGAATATCCCTTGGACTCAAGACAAGCAATTGTCACTGATGCAGGGTGAAATTTTCTTGCAAACCTTACCCCATACAGCTTGGGGTGGTGCGGTTACAGCTTGGATGTATTTACCACTACTGCGATCGCATGTATGGCAGCAATTAACTGATTACCGTCGTTGGGTGGAATATTTTCCTGATATTATCAAAAGTCAAGTTTTGTCACAAGCTCAAGTGAAGCGACTGTATCAATCTGCACAAAAGAAATTTTTATTTCTCACAGCCGAAGTAGAAATTTATCTTCATGTCGTAGAACTGCTAGGGGAACAAATTCAATTCCGCATGGAAAGAGGGAGTTTTGCCGACTTCAGCGCCACTTTAGATCTAAAAGATTTGAGTCATGGCACTTTGTTAGCATACCGAGTACAAGCTACCCCTAATATTCCCATCCCCTCTGTTTTGATTCAACAAGCCATGAATTTTGAGTTACCGGCAAATATGCGTAATATGCGACAAGTTTTATGTCAGTAGGCATAACTACAAAGGTGAAACTCTGGTAATGCGGGCACTTTTCCCGCTATTACTATAGCATTTCCCATGCTCGTGAGGTACATTTTTTTTAGTTTGAGGGAACAGGGAACAGGGAACAGGGAACAGGGAATAGGGAATAGGGAATTGGTGTGTACTTCATGAGCCTGAAAAAGGCTCTATACCTGACCCAGATAGAATTTAGCGTTAAATAGGGGACTTAGTCCTTGTCCCCTACTGATGCTTATTTTTCTTAACTGGTAAACACTTCTACAGGTAAACGACTGAAGGAAAGACGCTCATTTTGTACATCCACAAAAATAGTGTCGCCGTCGTTGAATTCACCCCGTAAGATAGCCTTAGCAATTTG
The DNA here is from genome assembly GCF_028331025.1 of Anabaenopsis arnoldii. Lineage (NCBI taxonomy): Bacteria > Bacillati > Cyanobacteriota > Cyanophyceae > Nostocales > Nodulariaceae > Anabaenopsis > Anabaenopsis arnoldii. The sequence continues at coordinate 1,271 of NZ_JAQMUH010000129.1, forward strand.
AGTTTCTAACTCTCTTTGAATGGCTCGCTTGAGTGGGCGCGCACCATACACAGGATCATACCCTACTTCTGCCAAAAAGTCAAGGGCTGCATCGGAGAGTCTCAGGGATATCTTGCGATCGCTTAATCTTTCCCTTAATCTTTCTAGTTGTATTAGCACAATCTGGCGCAGTTCCTTTTTCTCCAAACCGTGGAAGATAATCATTTCATCAATACGATTGAGGAACTCTGGGCGGAAACTATTGCGCATAGCTTCCATAACTCGGCGGCGCATTTCATCATACTGTGTAGCCTCCCCAGCCACATCGAGAATATACTGTGAACCGATATTACTGGTCATGATAATAATCGCATTCTTAAAGTCCACAGTATGACCTTGGGAATCGGTGACACGACCATCATCGAGGATTTGCAGGAAAATATTAAATACGTCCGGGTGTGCTTTTTCGATTTCGTCGAACAAAATCACAGCATAGGGACGACGGCGAATAGCTTCGGTTAACTGTCCCCCCTCTTCATAACCCACATATCCAGGAGGCGCACCAATTAACCGGGAAACCGTGTGTTTCTCCATATATTCAGACATATCAATGCGCACTAAAGCCTCTTGTGTGTCGAACATATAGGCCGCCAGGGCTTTGGCTAACTCAGTTTTACCGACACCAGTCGGACCGAGGAAAATAAAGCTAGCTGTGGGACGATTGGGGTCAGCTAGTCCCGCGCGGGATCTTTGGATAGCATCGGCTACAGCTGTAACCGCTTCAGCTTGTCCCACGACGCGGCGGTGTAGTTCATCTTCTAAATGCAGAAGTTTTTCCTTTTCTGATTCTACTAACTTGCTGATGGGGATTCCTGTCCACTTAGAAATAATTTCCGCAATGTCAGCTTCTGTGACTTCTTCACGCAATAGGGATTTACCAGTTTTTTGGGCGTTGGCTAATTCCCCTTCTGCGGCTTCTAATTGGCGATGTAAATCTGTTAACTTCCCATATTTCAACTCTGCAGCACGATTCAGGTCATAATTTCTCTCTGCTTGCTGTACTTCTAAATTAACTCGGTCAATTTCTTCTTTAATTGACTGAATTTTGTTGATAATATCTTTTTCCGATTGCCATTGAGCAGTCAGGGTTCTTTGTTCTTCTTTGAGATCCGCTAGTTCTTTTTCAATTCTTTCTAAACGTTCTCGAGAAGCTGCATCTGTTTCTTTTTGCAAAGACAGCTTCTCCATTTCCAATTGCAAAATCTTACGGTCAATTTCGTCTAGTTCCTCTGGTTTAGAGGTAATTTCCATTTTTAACCGTGCCGCAGCTTCGTCTACCAAGTCAATGGCTTTATCTGGGAGGAAGCGATCGCTAATGTACCGACTAGACAATGTAGCGGCTGCAACTAAAGAACTGTCGGATATTTTTACCCCGTGGTGGACTTCATAGCGCTCTTTCAACCCCCGCAATATAGAAATTGTATCTTCTACACTGGGCTGATCTACATATACTTGCTGGAAGCGTCGTTCTAAAGCCGCGTCTTTTTCAATATATTTACGATATTCATCTAAGGTGGTCGCCCCAATACAACGCAATTCACCCCTGGCCAACATGGGTTTTAACAAGTTCCCCGCATCCATAGCGCCTTGGGTAGCACCAGCACCGACGACGGTATGAATTTCATCAATAAATAAGACTATATTACCGCCGGATTCTGTAACTTCTTTTAATACTGCTTTGAGTCGTTCTTCAAATTCCCCCCGGAATTTAGCCCCGGCGATTAAAGCACCCATATCTAAGGCGATTAATTTCCGGTCTTTCAGGGACTGGGGGACATCACCAGCAATAATTCTTTGGGCGAGTCCTTCAGCGATGGCGGTTTTACCAACACCTGGTTCACCAATCAGCACGGGATTATTTTTAGTACGTCGCGATAGAATCTGCACGGTGCGGCGAATTTCATCATCCCGGCCAATAACTGGGTCTAGTTGACCTTTACGTGCTGCTTCTGTCAGATCACGTCCGTATTTTTCCAGTGATTGATATTTTCCTTCTGGATTTTGGTCGGTCACTTTTTGACTCCCACGAATTTGCTTAATAATTTTTTTGAGTTTACCTTCGTCTAAACCAAATTCTTGGCATAAAGCTTTACCAAAGCGGTCATCTTTGGCGTAAGCCAGTAATAAATGTTCAATAGAAATATATTCGTCTTGGAAATCTTGACGATATTTATCTGCTCTATCTAATAGTGTATCTAAACTGCGACCCAGAAATACAGATGTACTGCTACCAGATACTTTTGGTTGGCGTTGGAGAAATTGGTCAGTGCGATCGCGGATTCTTTGCAAATCAACACCCGCTTTAGTTAATATGCTGCTAGCTAAACCATCTTGTTCTAGCAAGGCTTTCATCAGGTGTTCGCTTTCGAGCTGCTGTTGCTGATGTTGTTTAGCAATATCTGGGGTATGGGCGATCGCTTCCCAAGCTTTTTCGGTAAATTGGTTAGGATTAGTGGGTTGCATAGGCTTTTGCAATAATAAAGAACCGCCAAGGATAAATACCTTCAGGCTGCACCGACTGAAAATTTCTATTGTTAATCCATATTGTAAGCAGCACCCCTGATCAGCGAGATCGGTGTTCACGTCTTCTGTGAGTGGTATTTCCCTTCCCCTGCTCCTGAATTTACAAATCTTCTTAGGAAGAACCGAGTATAACCTACATGAGATTTCAAAGGGACTGAATATCCCTAATCAACTCTAAGGTCAGTTGATAGGGTTCTTGTTGTCCCTCTTGCTCAAACAGATTTGCAGCTTGCTGAAGGTCAGCTACTGCACCTTGCTTATTTCCCAAACCAAGACGGGAAATTCCTCGCGCCAGGTAGGCTTTAGCGTAGCTAGGGTTAATTTTGATAGCTTGATTCAAATCAGCGATCGCTTGTCCATAGTCTTCTAATTGAGCACGTGCAAATCCCCGGAGGTAGTAAGTGTCCTCATCGTTAGGATTAATCTTGATAGCTTGGGTATAATCAGATATTGCCCCTTTATAGTCTTCTAATCTACTACGGGCAATCCCTCGATTATAGTAAATATCCGCATCGTTAGGATTAATCTTGATAGCTTGGGTATAATCAGATATTGCCCCTTTATAGTCTTCTAAACTACTACGGGCAATCCCTCGATTATAGTAGATATCAGCATTGTTAGGATTAATCTTGATAGCTTGGGTATAATCGGCTATTGCCCCTTGATAGTCTTCTAAGCCACTACGGGCAAATCCTCGGAGATAGTAGGTATCAGCATCGTTAGGATTAATCTTGATAGCTTGATTAAAATCAGCGATCGCCCCTTGATAGTCTTCTAATAGACCACGAGCAATTCCTCGCATGACGTAGGCTTGAAAAAACTCAGGATCAATCTTGATCACCTCGGAAAAATCAGCGATCGCTCCTTGGTATTCTCGTTGTTCCAGCTTCTCTATACCTTCAAAAAAATAATTACGCGTTTGTAACTGCTTTCCCTGTTTCCACTTCCCAGAGTTGGTTGCAGCACATTGGCTTGTATTGCACACTGCACCCACTACCTGGGGCTGTGCTAAGATTATCGATATCCCTAATACTGTGCTTGGTATTATTCTGAGTAACTTGGGTTGGGTATTGTTGATTTTAACTACCATCTGTCAGTGCCAATTATTAATTGTGTATATCATAACAGCACATGGAATTACCTACTTCCAAGAAACACATAAAAAAAAGAGAGTGACAACAAAAAGCGATCGCGTTCTGTAAACAATCACATCCTGGATTTTTACCCCAATAGGGAGGATAGGCTCACAAACCCATCCCCCCAAACCTTTATTTCCTCGCAATTACCCAGACTGCGTGGACGATTCCAGGAATATAACCCAAACAGGTCAACAAGATATTAATCCAAAAATCTAGAGTTTGTGAAATTATAGACAAATCTACAAAGTCACTTTACCAGGGGTAAACCTGATTGGAGTTACTCCTAACCCCTCTATCCCGTCTGCAAAAGCGTTCAGGACTGCTTTTCTTAATATGTTGTACGCCCCATTTAA
>NZ_JAQMUH010000130.1:0-34182 GCF_028331025.1 Anabaenopsis arnoldii
AGACGCGATATTTCTCTTAAGATTTACAAGAAAGACTACCGCTATCATTGCTTGGTTTTCGCGTTGGCAATAGTCTTAATTCAATACCTGATATCGTATTATATATCAAGTGGGCGATTTTCTTAACTCACTTATGTCAATGCTTGTCAATATAAGTATAGTTTTGTCTATAAAATAGCCAGCTTAGGACTAGCTCTTTTCGTCCGACATCGCCTTTAGTTTTGATGTAAATGAATCAGAGTAATTGCCGGTTGCTGGAGTAAATTGTCCAATGGGTGGATGATTAGCAGATGATGCTATCAGCTTTGTCTGCTGGTGAGGTTTGGGTAATGGGGAATTTCTCTCATGATACCTTGGTAAGTTCAGCCTGGAATCACTACCAGACACAGCAAGGTTCACACCGGTAGATACTAATGTCCTGTTTTTCTCCTCTTCTTGTGAGTTGATCCCTTGTTGGGTGGTGGTGTGACTTTGCCTATAGCCATTTTTCAGATCATCTGGTAAGCAATTAGTTGTCACTGGTTTATCAGTAGATCCTGATCCCTGGCGAATTGGTTTGTTAATAGCAGGTAGAACTGGTGTAGCCTGTTGAGTTAAGCTTTCGGGAAATTTGCTACAAATCAGGCGTTCAAATTCCATATTGAAATGATAAATCACCTGACCGCGGCGTTGCCAAAATAGTAATATTTGTTGCACTGAGATGGCTTTATAGCGACCTTGATATAGCGCCTCAATCACTGCCAAGTGCAGCCAGTTGAGTGGATATTGGGTTTGCCAACGGTTAATCAGATCCCTGGCAGTATATCCACTGAGATCAAAACTGTAATGGGTTAATAGAGCGGCTGCCAATTCGGCAGAGATTTCTGACTCTGTGCTTAACATGGCGCTATTGGGTTCAGAATAGGGGTATAAATTGTCTAGCCATCCTTCATAGCCTATGGTGTTTTTTGGTATAGCATTCTTTCCCGAGAGTTTCCAGGCTGATCATCATACATTGTGTTTTTCATTTTACTTGTTCAACTCCTTACTCTCTAAACAATATAGGGTGAATTAATAGTTGAGGTTCGCTGGATTGCAACTAATGCCTGATAGACCATTGCGGCCACCTCCCCACGTGTTGCTTCCCTCTGGGGTACAAGTTGTTTAGGGTCAGGGTAGTTGACAACAATTCTTTGCTGTGTGGCAGCCCCCACTGCTTGACGCGCATAATCGGGAATTGTATGATCATCAGTATAAGTGAGTAAAGTATTATCGTCAGATGTTGGTAGGGTCAGTCCATTCACTAGGGAGACAATTACCTGTAACCTTTGCACATTTTGCCCGGGTCGGAAAGTGCCATCTCTAAATCCACTGACAAAGCCACCCCTAGCGGCAATTTGCAAGGCTTGATCAGCCCAAAAATCTGGCAACACGTCTGTAAACTCAGGTGCTGGGCGTTTGGGTGCTGGCTTAAAGGCTGCGGCTACTAAAGCGGCATATTGGGCACGGGTCATGGGTTTATCGGGCTGGTAGCTACCATCAGCAAAACCACTAGTTAAATTCATCCTGGCTAATCCCCGAATAAATGGTTCTGCCCAATGTCCCATGATGTCTGTAAAGCTGGGGAGATCAATATCGGGGCTGACAATATAGGGTGAAGGGATGGCCTTTTCCTGACCGCTGGCTACTAACCCTTGATAAATTAATGCTGCCACTTCGCCACGAGTTATATCTCGCATAGGTTCTAATTCTTCTGCTTGGGGATAGTTCACCACCAGCAATGCTTGGGTAGCCACTGCTACGGCATTAATGGCATAAGTAGGGATTTGAGCGCGATCGCGGTACAGGTTCAACACCTGGGGATGACCCCCTGTGAGTTTTAACCCACTAACTATAGATACTATAGCCTGTACTCTAGTCAAATTTTGTCCGCCTCTAAACGTCCCATCAGGAAACCCACTGATAAAACCCATTTCGGCGCTTCGGTAAATCGCTGATGCTGCCCAAAAACTGGGATTTACATCCGTAAATTTACTATTAATATTTCTTGTTGGTAACTGGAAACTTTTGGCAATCATGGCTGCATACTGAGCGCGAGTCATGGCGCTATCCGGCGCAAAAGTACCATCGGGAAAGCCGCTAATGACACCCATCCTCGCCAATGCTTCCACAAAAGCTGCTGACCAATGTCCAACTAAGTCAGGAAAAATACTGCTGGCTGAGAGGCTTTGAGGATGCTCTTGGAGGACAGCTATAAAATCTACCCTACCCTTAACTTGGGTGGGATTTAATTTATTACCTGCTGAAACCAGTGTTTCTGGTGTGGTATTGTGTAAATCGAATTGACCGTTATACTCAAAAATATTCCCAGCTGGGTCTTGGTTATTGCCTAAATCAGGAATGGCGTTACCATTAACTAACATCCCCCCCTGGGTATTTTGTGTAATTCGATTCTGACGCAGTACAGGTCTAGCGTGGCGAGACAGGGCGATCGCTAGACGGTTATCTGATATGATGTTATTTGCTATTAATGGAGCGGCATAGTCACTGATGGCAATACCCAAGGGGTTTTGCTCAAAGACATTCCGCAGCACTTCACCCTTACTATGACGTGCCATCATCAAGCCACTGGCAGCATTTTGCCTAAAGACATTATCTACAATGGCCGGTTTAGCAGTATCAGTGACAAATATACCTTCTCTACCACAGTTAGTTAAAGTATTGTTAGCCACATTTTTTGCTGACGATGAAATCCAGACCCCAGTCCCTTTAGACATAGGGTTAATCACAGTCACACCCAAGAGACTGGCATTATCTTGCAACAGTAATGTGATATTTTGTCTACCAAAACTAGAACTTTCATACTCACCACCCCCGGAAATCACAATCCCCACACCTTTTTTCGCTTCGTTACCTACTAATGTCACCCCCGCAGAAATAACTAGGGGAAACACCTCACCATTGGCAACACTATAAGTCCCAGATGTCAACTGAATAATTAGCGGTGTTTTGGTGGCCTTTAAAGCCCGGGTGAGAGTTCTAAAGGGACTAGACCGAGAACCAGGATTAGTATCATTCCCTTGGATAGGATTGACATAGAATTTGGTCACGAAAGTAGAGTTCACCATTGATAATTTCGATGCAATTGTTTAAGTTATGGTATTCCAGTCATGAATCATAACTTATACCAATTTTGGCGAAGATTGCACTTAAACGAATTTACAGCGTATCTCATCTGAATTAGATACAAAAGGGCGGGCACCGATGCCCACCCCACAAGATTTATAATCTTAAGGTGTGTACTTTATTTACTTGAAAACAAGTCCGGTTAATCAAAGTCAATCAAAAATGTTGGTTTGGGTAAAGCCAAGTGGCTTCCGTGCCTTTTTTGCGATTTTCTTGTGAATAAACAAAAAAATCAGGAGAGCTCATGGGCTGCTCTCCAGATCATTAGGGTTCATCTACAATACATAGAATAGCCTTTAAGGGGTGAGGGGTGTAACCTATTTTTCGGTTTTTTTGTAAAGAATTGATGAAGAATTAGGTGAAAAAACAGTAAAGACCTAAGAATTCAGTTTTTTCTCGACTAATTCATTAGTTAGTTGAGGATCGGCTCGTTTGTCGGTTTTCTTCAAAACCTGTCCCACAAAGAACCCTTTCAGCTTAGTATTACCATTGCGATACTTCTCTAGTTCTTTGGGATTAGCTGCGATCGCCTCATCAATGATCGGTTCTAGTACACTAGGATCAGTGATTAACTCCTGACCTGCAAAAGCCTCCTCTGGGGAAATACCACTCAGCAAATCCCCCAGCTTTTGTTTAGCTTGGGCATTGCTGATTTTACCAGATTCAATTCGACTAATCACCTCAGCTAAATTGGCGGGAGTCAGAGCAATTTCCGTAATACTCAGCTTCTGCTTGTTGAGGTATGCGGCGATGTCTTGAGTAATCCAGTTAGCAGCAGCTTTGGGATTACCCCCAGCAACAATCACACCTTCAAAATAATCTGCTACCGTGCGGTCTTCTGTCAACACCCGCGTATCATAAGCTGAAAGCCCTAAATCACTTTCATAACGATGACGTTTTTGGGCGGGTAGTTCGGGAAGTTCCCCTCGCCATTCCTCTAATTGGGACTGGGATACCTCAATCGGTGCTAAATCTGGTTCGGGGAAATAGCGGTAATCACTAGAACCTTCTTTCACCCGCATACTAATCGTACGTTGAGCGCCTTCTTCCCATAGGCGAGTTTCTTGGATAATCCGCTCCCCCGCTTCTATGGCTGCAATTTGGCGCTCAATTTCATAATCAATGGCTCTTTGAATGGCGTTGAAGGAGTTCATATTTTTAATTTCTACCTTAACGCCAAACTTCTGTTGTCCCACTGGACGCACAGAGATATTCACATCACAGCGTAGAGAACCTTCTTGCATATTGCCATCACTCACACCAAGATAACGCATAATTCGGCGTAATTCTTGGGCATATTCCGCAGCTTCTTCACCAGAACGCAAGTCAGGCTCAGAAACAATTTCTACTAATGGCACACCCGCGCGATTATAGTCTACCAGAGAATAGCTAGAACCAGACAGGCGATCGCTCCCCGCGTGTACCAGTTTTCCTGCATCTTCCTCCATGTGCAACCGAGTCACACCAATGCGTTTACGAATCGGTTCCCCCTCAGCATCTACCAATTCGATTTCTAACCAACCATGTTCCGCAATCGGCAGGTCATATTGAGAAATTTGGTAATTTTTGGGCAGATCAGGATAAAAATACTGTTTACGGTCAAATTTACTATACTTAGCAATTTGGCAATTCAAAGCCAAACCCGCCTTTACCGCATATTCTAGGACTTTTTCATTCAGTACAGGTAAAACTCCAGGTAAGCCCATACACACGGGGTCAATGTTAGTATTGGGATCAGCACCGAAAGCAGTGGAGCTATTAGAGAAAATCTTGGTATTGGTGCTCAGTTGACAATGGGTTTCTAGACCTATAATCGCTTCGTACTCAGTTTTTACAGTTGTGGCAGCAGTCATACTATAATATTGCTAGTCATACAAAATATTATTAGTTTAGCGATAAATCTCTATCTTGCTCAAATTATTCTCTTGTTAGAATACTTTTTTATCTAATATCTTACAGTTAATGCTGCCCATGAAAAACCAGCCGCACTACTAGCTAACACCACGATATTTCCCGGCTTTATTTTATTTGCTTCTAGAGTTTTTGCCAAGCCAAATATAGTATCTACAGCACCCAGATGACCATATTCAGGCAAAGAAATCAATGTCTGCTCATCCTTTAAATTCAAAGATTCTAAAATTGCTTTAGATAAACTTTTTTTGACTTGATTAGTTAATAAAAAGTCCACATCTTTGATTGAATAACCGCTTTTCTCTAAAGACCTGTGAATCACTTTACCATAGTTTTCTAAATAGACATCCTGTAAGATTCTTTCTAGTTCTTTAGGGTCTTCAACCTTTAAATAATTTAGTTCATCCTTAATTGGTTTACCTCCCACCGGAAACTTAGTTCCTGCTGAGGATACCTTCAGACAATCTACTAACTTTCCATTGGTGATCCCGTGATAAGAGAGAATTTCATTACTTAATTCTCCTTTTTTCAAAATCACTGCTGCTGCACCATCACCCATGATAAATGTTGATAAATTATTCACATCTGAATAATCTAACAGCATAGATAATTTATCACTACAGACTACTAATGCATAACATAAATCATTATCTGCCAGTAACATATTTCTGCAAATATGTATCCCTAAATTCCCACTATTACAAAAATTTTTCACTTCAAATGCAAAAGCGTTTTCTGCCCCAAGTGCATCTTGAATTTTTGCAGCAGGAGACCAAAATCTATAATCATAATCTCCCGCAGCACAATAAGCAATAATATCAATTTCACACGCTGTAATTTTTGCCTGCTCTATAGCCCCTAATGCTGCTTTAATTCCCATATCACTGGGATGTTCATCTTTACCTGCAACTGGTTTCTGTTTGATCCCAATCTTGTCAGTGAAAATAAACTCAGGTAACTGAGATAGTTTTGACATTTCCTTACTGGTTAAAATTCCTGGGGGAATGTAATAACCAATAGATGTGATACCAACGGTTTGTTTGCTCATCTATAATCCTCCCATGTTTCCTTTGAATATTTTCAATTTTTTAATATGGAAAATGAAAGGAATATAGTGATGGTTCTATTCAGAAATAATTTCCTTAAAGCTTTTATCATCGGCAATTTCATCAAAATCAATGTCAAATCCTGCATCTTCTTTATAACTGGGATTGAGTTCAATGGCTTTTTGCAGATTTGTCAATGCTAACTTTAGTTGTCTTTGCAGAGCATAGCAAGCGGCTTTATTATAATAAGCACTCCCATAGTTGGGATTAATTTCTAACGCCTTGTCAAAACTGGCGATCGCTTCGTCATCTTCTCCCAATCTGACCAAAGTATAACCGCGTTTATCCCACACCTTGGCAGAATTAGGATTAATTTTGATAGCTTGGTCAAAACTAGCCATGGCATCTTCATATCTTTCTAACTCTATCAAAGAAAGACCACGATTTAACCAAGCCACCGGATCATCACCCTTGACTTGAGTAGCTTGGTCAAAAGATGTAAAAGCCTGTTGATGCTGTCCTAGTTTACCAAAAGCCACACCGCGATCGCACCAAGCCTGGTGATAATCTGGGCGAATTTCAATGGCCTTGTCATAGGAAGTGATAGCATCTTGGTAACGTTGTAATCTTCCTAAAGTCAAACCCCGTTTTAACCAAGCCACGCAATTATCTGGCTGATTTTTCACCACCTGATTATAAACTGCGATCGCCTCGGTATATTTCCCTTGAGTAAATAAATCTTCTGCTTGTTGAAAGTCATCATTAACTGACTCTGAACCTTGTAGCTGCACCTGTGACTCTTCAGACTTGATTAATTCCTGTAAAATCATCTCCTGGCGATGTGCAGCATCCAACTGTAACTTAGAAAGTTGAGATCCAAAATCCCTCTCTAATTTTTCCAGCTTTTCCAGAATCAACAGCTTTTGCTCTTGAGCATGAAATTGTAAATCTGAAAATTGCTCTGTCAACTCCGCTGCTGATGCTTCTAAATTCGTAACAATTAGCGCTTTGCGGTTTTGAGCCTCCAACTGTAACTCAGATAATTCACCCGCAAATTCTGAATGTAATTCCGTCAGACTTTCCAGGAGAGTATCCTTATGTGATTCTACCCCAGACTGTAATACAGCGATTTGAGCCTTAAATAAATTTTCTAACTCCCTTAAACTATCTAGGGTTTTATCTTTTTCCTGTTGCGCATCTACCTGTAACTTTCCTAAACTCTCAAAAATATTATCTTTTCCTTGCCGAGCCTCAGACTGCCAGTTAGATATTTCTCCTTGAAATAATCTTTCTAATTCTCTAATATTCTCTAGAATATCATTCTTTTGGTTTTCAGCATCACCATATACTTTAATCAGATTTGCCACAGTGTGATCTTTCTCTGATTGAGTCTGAGACAGCAACTGAGAAAGTTCAGCCACAAATTCACTCCTAGATGCTTGTAAATCTTCCAGAGTGAGATTCTTTTGTTGTTCAGCCTCTAACTGCAAATTCTCTAGTTTATGGATAAAGTCAGACTCTAGATTCTCTAAACCTTCTATGATTCTATCTCTTGTTTGTTCTGCTGCTAACTGCAACTGAGAGACTTTGACTGTAAAATCAGACTCTAAATTATCTTCAATCTCTTTAATTGTCGTTTTTAATTCTCCTAGGATGGCATCTTTTGACTGCACCATTTCCGATGCTAAATTAGCTAAATTCTCTTGTTGTCTTTGTATATTATGTTGCAACTTCAAAAGTTCTGTTTCCAATTCACGATTTCTCTGTTTAGATTCTCCAATCAGATTTTCCGCATCTTGCTTGACAATAATCAGCTGGTTTTGGAGATTTTCTAACCCGTCTAGCTGTGCCATTGCTCTATGAACAATCTCACGAATTGCTACCCGGCGCAACAGCCAGAATAAAGCAATTACCGACACAGGAAATAAACTCAAGATCACTAACCACAGACTCCACAAGACATTTGTGTTATTCAAACCTGGTTCCACTCCCGGGGAAACTCGCTCTGGAGTAAGCTGTTGTGCTTGCAACTTCTGAGCAGATATTACCTCAGGCCTATTCACTGCTGTGGAACCAGTAGCAATACCAGCAAGCAGCAAGGGCGAAAAGACAAGAGCGCTTTTCAATACTAAAGTGAGGACAACTTGATTTTTGCGCTTCATAAGAACCATCCTGATTCTGGGGTCAGTTTTTTGCAGTGGGTGGCTTATCTCCAATCTATACCAGAATTCAATTCTCACCGAAGACTTCCCCCCCCGCAAGTCCCTAAATTAATTTATTGCGGGTAACCTGGTTGGTGGATCAGTCGGTTATGATATTATGGAGATGCTAAGTGCAAAGTCAGCGCACCTGTCTTAGAACAGAGACTAGGCAAGCCACAAACCCAAGTATTAAATTAAGAGGAAATCATTATCGTAGTTAAAAAACAACTGATCAACTCCCAAATTAAATCCAATCAAGTCTACTTGATTGATCATGAGAATAATAACCGTGGTCTTGTTGATACTGCTGAGGCGCTAGAGCTAGCAGAAACTCTAGAGCTTGACCTGGTTGTGGTGTCGGAAAGTAAAGAGGTACCGGTTGCCAAGATTGTCAACTATGGTAAGCTCCAGTATCAAAAGAAAAAACGTCAGACCCAAAGCGCTAGACCTACCGTCAAAGAGGTTCGCTTACGTCCCAATGTGGGTTTAGCCGATTACAATTTACGGATAGCACAAGCAACTCAATGGTTGAGCAAAGGCGATTCAGTCAAATTCGCCATTCGCTTACGAGGAAGAGAGCATCAACACCGCGAACAAGCAGGAGAGATGCTAGACCGCATTGTCAGCGCTCTGAGTGAGGTGGGAAAAGTCCAATCCCTCGATAAACGCTCACTAGTCCTTCAAGTAGTTCCAGCATAAACTACCCACATTTGGCTTGGCCTGAACTGTGGGGTTATACCCACCGACATCAATATGTTCCCTGAGCGCAGTCGAAGGAATATCAGGGGGAGGAGTTTAATGGGTCGGTACTTTTGAAGTTTACTACTACTTCATCCTTGAGTGGCTCTCACCGGTTCCATTCCAGATATTGATGACTTTTTGGAACCGTTCTACTCCGGTGATTTCGCCCCGTTGATAGCGGTTTTCTGTGGCTCTGATTTGTGCTGCTTCTAGGAGCGATCGCTTGGTGGGTGGAATCATTAAATCATCCAAACTAATGGACTTTACTAATTGGTTTTTTTTCTCTGGTTTTTTGATATAAGCAGCCGGTAGCGTTTGCTGATAAATTTAATTTAATAACCTTCAAAGTAGGCGACGGGCTGCGACACTAAGGGCGATCGTTAATATAAGTTTACCTGCTGTTCCACCAGCGGGGCTGTCCTTCACTTCTTCTCTGTGAGAATAGGTGTGGATTAATAACGCCTTCGCCAAATCTTGATGGTGTTATCGCTACTCCCAGAGGCTAAGGTTTTACCATCCGGGCTGAAAGCTACTGAATAAACCTCCCTTGAATGTCCAGTGAGGGTGACGATTTCCCGCCCCGTGGCGACATCCCACAATTTGATGGTTCTATCCCAACTCCCAGAGGCTAAGGTGCGACCATCCCGGCTGAAAGCTACTGAATGAACCCAATTTGAATGTCCGGTGAGAGTGGCGATTTCCTGACGTGTGGCGACATCCCACAGTTGGATGGTTCCCCTAATCCCAGAAGAAGCTAAGGTTGTACCATCCCGGCTGAAAGCTACTGAAGTGACGTAACCTGAATGTCCGGTGAGGGTGATGATTTCCCGCCATAAAAAGGGTTCATAAGCTTTTAAAGCCTCAATGACCTGAACAGACTTATTGTCTCTAGAGGACAGGAGATTATAAGCCGCATCCTTGACATCGGTTGATTCATCTGTGGTTAAAGCTTGGAGAAGTAAGTTAACCCCCTCATCCCCATAGTTGAGGGCTTGGGATATCGCATTTATCCTCACCTTGGGGTCAGGGTTCTTATATCTCTGCTGCTCCTCTTGGATTCCCCCTAAGACCAGGGCATTTTCTGGAGCGTTACTAGTACCACCTAGTAGTACATCAAATTCCCCTGGTTGTGGCTCGTTCATGATAGTTTACCACTGGTAGTTAATTTAGTCTTGGGGATATTATATAATGACGTATTACCCGATACTTGTTAGGTGGAAAGGTAATTAGGCGGGGTTTAAGCTTGAATGATTTGACTTTCTTCTACTGGCGATAATTATAGGGCGGATACTAAAACCTGTTCAGTGCTTACTTTCAGGTATCTTTGCAGCTAAAGTGAGTTTAAAATCTCAATTGCATCTTCATAATAGGCGGTATTACCTTGAGTGAGGTATAATTGCGCTGCTCTTTGGAGGTCTTCCCTGGCTTTGTTGATGTTTCCTAATTTAAGGTAAATATTACCACGATTGTAGTAAGCTTGAGCTAAATTAGGATCAACCGCAATGGCTTTGTTATAATCAGCTACAGCTAAATCCCATTTCTGCTGGTCATGGTAAACATTACCGCGATTGGTGTAAGCACCGGCATAATTAGGATTAAGTTTAATAGCTTGGTTGAAATCAGCCAGCGCTAAATCCCATTTTTGCTGGTTATAGTAAATAGTACCGCGATTTTTGTAAGCTAAAGCATCATTAGGATTAAGTTTAATAGCTTGGTTGAAATCAGCCAGCGCTAAATCCCATTTCTGCTGTCGAGTGTAAACAACACCGCGATTGAAATAAGCTTCAGAACTAAGAGGAGTAATCCATCTTTGTTTTACTAATTTTGTTTTTTTGTTATAAATAACTATTTCTTTAACATTGGCTTTTAAATTAAATTCTTTCTCCTTAACAATATAACTTGTATAACCTTGTGATCTATAACGCTGTGCGTAAGATATTGCCAGTTCTTCCTGAGCAATTGCAATAGATTCAATAAAATTTTCTACAATATTTCCCCCATAAATTCGTTGAGTTCTTCCAATGTTTAGTTTATCTATAGTTGATTGTTTAGTATTAACAAAAGGCAATACAAACTCGGATACTACAATAACTCCTAATTGCTTGTTAGATAATAACTGTTTTGCATCCGACCTCTTAAGAGAAAAAGAAAGCCCTTCTGATGGAAATTTAGAAATTATTTCTGTGGAATTTAACACGTCTAAGTTATAACTCTCAATTTCTTCGAGGTAATCAATACCTCTTCTGTTTTTTGACCGCCTTGATCTTCTATTGTCTTCTAGTTCTAAACGTCCAAATGATGTTAACTTAACTGTTAATAATTCTTGATCAGCATTATAACTTGTATTAAAACTCTTTTCTCCAATCTCTATATTATATGTATTATTTATATTAATACCTTTTCTTTCTAGATTTACCGAGAAAATATTAAGTAATCTGCTCAATCTTGCTTCATGCTCAGATGTGGTTTCAAATTGTGTTTTGTTCGGATTCTTACTTACAAAATTATTTATTTCCTGTAAAAAGGACTGAGTAATATATTTGTAATTACTAGGAAATATTTTCTGGTTTTTGTTACTTTTAACTTGAAATTGGTCGTAACCTGTTATGCTATTTTCCTTTGCCATCTTCTGAGATGACTGTATTTCTAGATTAATTTTCTGGTATTTTCCTGGTTCAGGTGTTAACCCCAAGGGGGTGGGAATTTCTTCCACACAACCGGGGTAGGGAGTTGAGGGACAAGTAAAGCTGTTTTGATTGGTTTGACTCCAAGTGGGGGTAGCACTGAGGGTGAATGTCAGTGTTGTTAAGGCTACAGCTTTAGTTAGTCCTATTATTTCCATGGGTTTATCCTTTGATGGTTGAATATTTAACGGTATGCGTACTTATAAGAAGAAACAGCAAAAGTTTAAATAGATGAAATTTATAATACCACGCTCAAATGGAGATAATAAAATAAATGTGTCATTTATTTTATTCACCCTCAGTAATACTATTTAGGTAATCTTGTCATCTATCTAAAGATAGATTTTTGAGAATATAAAAATTTTAGAGTAGTATTGACCCCACCCCCAACCCCTCCCCTTACAAAGCTATTCATTACCCACATTTTTCTTAACAATCTTGAAACATTTATGTGGCAACGGTTTCAAGGCTTGAAAATTTCCCTACTCTTGACAAAATGTACCTTATTCTTCTTGATAAAACCCTTATTTTATTGAGAATCATCAACGGAGGATTAAGGTTTGGGGGTTTGCGAGCGATCGCTCTCACGAATGTTAAGAAAGATCCGGGTAATGGATAGCCTTACAAAGGGAGGGGGGTATATGGAATGGCGATCTGCTTACAGCAGCACTGACGCGATCTGCTTGCAGCAGCGCTTCGCTATCGCCTTTAACACCAGCGCTTCGCGATCGCCTTACAGCAGCACTTCGCTATCGCCTTTAACACCAGCGCTTCGCTATCGCATCCGGTCAAGACCATCCAATATATGATCTTCGGTGTCAGATTTATCTGACTTTAGCTTTCAGACGGGGGTTTCTAACCCCCGGCTCCCCGTGTAGCATCAATTAGACGAAACAAGTTAAAATTGATCTAAGAGGTAAGCTATATGTAAAAAACAATTCCAGAAATTTATTCACAGAATACTTGCTTTATTCAATCATCAGGAAAAATCATCATGGGAAAATCAGCCCTAAAGCTAATCACAGTTGATGAATTTATTGCTGAATACGGCGATCAAGAAAATTACGAACTAATTGATGGGGAATTAATCGAAGTGGAACCAACCGGACCCCATGAGCAGGTATCATCCTTAATTGGGCGCAAACTTAACGTAGAAATTGATCATCAGGACTTACCATACTTTATCCCCCATCGCTGCTTAATTAAACTATTAGGAACAAATACAGCATTTCGTCCCGATGTTATTGTCCTAGACCAAACACAACTAATCAATGAGCCATTGTGGCAACAAGAACCAGTCATTACATCAGGTAAATCTATCAAACTAATAGCTGAAGTCGTCAGTACAAATTGGCAAAATGACTACGCCCGTAAAGTCGAAGATTACGCCTTACTGGGTGTCTCGGAATATTGGATAGTTGATTATTTGGGTATAGGTGGTAGAGACTATATTGGTAAAATCAAGCAGCCTACTGTTACAATTTGTACACTATTAGAGGATGAGTATCAAAAGCGATTGTTTCAAAACAACGATCAATTGGTATCCTCCATCTTTCCTAATTTGCAATTAACAGCAAAACAAGTCTTTACCGCTGGAGTATCCCCATACAATCAGGACTTACGCAAAACACAACAAAAGTAGGGGTAATTCATGAATCACCCCTACATCAGAACCAGGTTTTTAGTCCAATCTTACTTAAGTCCTATTTAAGTCTGGCTTTTTTTGCTGAAGTATCAAAAGTTTCTATGTTTATATTGAAGTTGTGAAGAACATTTGTTAGATGGTAGCGTCTACTTGGGATAGCGGTTCAACGTTACCCTGACTATGAAGCATCAACAGAAATTAGCTTACAGCTTGACCTCATTAATCAGAGGATGTTTAATATCCAACTTTATTACACCTGATTCTGCCATTCTTGCAGCACCACCGAGAAAACCAGACAAAACCGTAAATTGTGACA
This sequence comes from Anabaenopsis arnoldii, assembly GCF_028331025.1. Classification (NCBI taxonomy): domain Bacteria; kingdom Bacillati; phylum Cyanobacteriota; class Cyanophyceae; order Nostocales; family Nodulariaceae; genus Anabaenopsis; species Anabaenopsis arnoldii. The sequence goes on from NZ_JAQMUH010000130.1 coordinate 13,710, forward strand.
TTTTAGTTGTGGGTGGGGGACTCTCTGGTGTAGCTACAGCTTACGAGGGGTTACTAGCAGAAAGCAAAGTCTGCATCACAGAAATTACTGATTGGTTAGGGGGTCAAATTTCTTCCCAGGGAACATCTGCATTAGATGAACGCCCCACCCAACGCAGTCGCCAATTTTATTCTCGCGGCTACTTGGAATTGCGAAATCGCATTGAACGCAAGTATGGTAAACTAAACCCCGGGGAATGCTGGGTAAGTGACTCTTGTTTTTTGCCTCGTGATGCCCACACGATTATCAGTCATATGCTCAGAGATGCCGAAAGAAAGGGGAAAGGCAAGTTAGAATGGTTTCCCAATACAGTAATTAAGGATTTAGAAATTACACCCTCTACAGTTGACGGGGGTGGACAATTAATTAGTAGTGCGATCGCCATTCAACATCAACCAGTCCCAGGCGCACCACCTCATAACACCTTCACCTTATCTCAAACCATTGAAGATGCTTACCGTTACCAAAACTCATCTCGGTTTACTAAAAACATCATTCGCTTAGTTCCCCAAAACACACAAGGGAATTCTCCCAAATGGTACATCGTAGACGCTAGCGAAACCGGTGAAATGATCGCCCTGGCCGATGTTCCCTACCGTTTGGGTATTGACCCTCTCTCCCACCTCGAACCCTCTTCCTCCAGTACCAAAAACAATCCTTATTGTACCCAAGGCTTCACTTACACCTTTGCAATGGAAGCCACTAAGGAACCACAACCCCAGGAAATGCCCCCATTCTATCCACAGTATGCCCCATATTTTAGTTATGAATTACAGCGGTTGGCAAACTTTGACCTAGTTTTCACCTATCGCCGCATTTGGAGCCAGCAGCGGGGACAACTTGTAAGATTTGGAGGTGTAAGGTTTTCGGCTCCCACACCAGGGGATATCTCCATGCAAAATTGGACTTGGGGTAACGACTATCGCCCTGGAACCCCTCAAGATAACCTAGTTTACACTCGCCAACAGTTGCAAGCTACTGGACAATTACAACCCGGCGGATGGATGGGGGGACTACGAACCGAAAGCCTCCGCAAAGGTGAAGAAAATGCACTAGCCTACTATTATTGGTTAGTTGCTGGGACTACAGATTCACAACTTGGTACAGGTGTCAAGCAGCAACACACAAATCACCGTTTTATATCTGGGTTCAATTCCCCCATGGGAACAGCCCATGGCTTATCCAAATATCCCTATATCCGGGAAGGACGACGCATTATTGGCCGTCCCAGTTGGGGACAACCCGGAGGTTTTACCATTTGGGAAACTGATATTTCTCGCCGCAACTACAACGATGACTATTATCGTCGTACACTTCCTGCTGATATGTACCGCCGGTTACAAGCAACACTGGCTGGCTTAGAAGCCATATCCGTCATTATAGGTACAAAGCCACCGGAACAGGTAATACGGCGCACTCGTTCCACTATTTTCCCTGATTCTGTAGGTATTGGTCACTATGCCATAGACTTTCATCCTTGTATGGAGAAAAGCCCCCCAGAAAAGCCCGGTAATAGAGAACTTACCGGAGAAAGGCGGGGTGCTGGTGCTGCTTATCCCTTCCAAATTCCTCTCAGAGCCATGATTCCCCAGAAAATCGACAATTTGCTGGTAGGAGGTAAAAGTATCGCCACTAGTCACATTGCGTCCGCTGCTTATCGGGTACACTCCTTTGAATGGTCTGCGGGTGCTGCGGCGGGTACTACTGCGGCTTTTGCCTTAAAAAATCAAGTTGCACCTTACCAACTGGTGAACAATTTACCCAGTCCAGAACCACAATTAGAGGCTCTCAAACGTCTATTAGAGCAAAATGGCAACCCGACAGCTTTTCCTGATACTTCAATTTTTAACGAAAACTGGGATAATTGGCGTTAATCTCACAAGGTTTCTTGAGGATTTGGGATGGGGAATTTTCCATTCCCCACTCCCTAGTCCCTGGACAATAGACTAAACTAGTAATTTGTAGGTGTAGATTTGTAAAATCCTGTTGGCTAACTGTTTTATGGTTACAAGAATTTCAGCAGCTGTATACGGCGCAGGTACAGCACCAACTGTAGATCCTGGACGGACTACTCAAGTCACTCGTAAAACTTATCCGAATTATAAGGTGATTGTTTTAAACGATGACTTCAATACTTTTCAACACGTTTCTGAGTGTTTGATGAAGTATATTCCCGGAATGACGGGTGATCTGGCTTGGGATTTGACCAATCAGATACACTATGAAGGCCAAGCTATTGTCTGGGTAGGTCCCCAAGAAATGGCGGAACTATATCATCAACAGCTGCGTCGGGCTGGTTTAACAATGGCTCCCTTAGAAGCGGCTTAATTATTATGGGTAAACCCGCGAAAGACGCTTCTGTTAAAGATGGCAGATTAGTCTGGAATCACTCAACTCATATTTCTGGCCTCATCCCAATTTTAGAACGTCTCTGTCTGCAGGATGGGATTCAAACTGTCACCCCTGGTGTTATTGGGCGGGCTAAAGGTCACTGTCCGAAAATGCAACTGCGTGTATCTGTACCTATTCGGGGTGGTTATAAGGTCATAGCCCGTCAGGGTAAAACTGTACAAGAGGTTTTTATCCTAACCACTTTAGATCAGGATAAATTTCAACATACCCTTGCGATCGCCATGAGAACTAAATCAGCTTCATAGTCCATTGTTAACTATTGCCTATTCTTCCACACGGCGGACTGAGAACTTGTGTAATGGCAAACTCAGGACACAAGAAAAAGTCAGAAAATACGACAAAGCAATAGTGATTTTCACAGACATGAGCGCGGTTTCCCAGTCAGGTAAAATCAACTTCTCAATACCAAAAGCAAAACAGTAAACTAGCCAGTAAGAGAAGCTCATTCTCAAGAGAATTTTCTCTGTTTCTTCTAGATTATCTTTTGGCTGTTTGGGATCCCAAAGTAATAGCAACCCTGCAATACAAGCAAAAAAGGATAGACAAACTACAAATTCATGGCACATTAAATTCATTGAATGCATCTGAATTGCTCTAATATTCTCCTGTTGAGATTCAGTCTAAAGGAATAATCTCGCCACCCCCAAAAAATATTTACAAACTGCAATAGAAGACTGTAATTAGTTTTAAGTATTGCTACAAAAGTTGTATTTACATTAATAATAATTTTTGCTACAATCTCAGCTAAAATCTAAATAGATGGGCACTGCTGCCTAGGAGAGGTTTTAACCAGCACCAATATTCACCAAGGTGCTAAAACCATCACCCCAAGTAATCAGATTAAGCAATGCCATTTCTTTGGGTCAGAAATTTTAGTTGATGATACATACAGCTGATCTGCGGTAAATTTGCACCAGCTGCTTGGGCTTTTCGTAATGGGTTACCGAAAATCGCTTCTACCTCTAGAGGACGGCCTTCATCATAGTCAATTTTCATGCTGGTACGGTAGGGCTTCATCTTCACAGTATAATTCAGCATGGTTTGAATGAAGCTATCAGGGATAACTCGTCCTGAACTTTTCGCCCCAGCTGCTACTTCATTCATTAATTGTTCAACTAATATCCGGGTGTGAGCATCTGTCATTAATTCGTCTGTTCTAGCATTGAGAATAACCGAAAGTCCATTGTATGGTATATTCCACAGCAGTTTTTGCCAACGCGCTAGCAGTAAGTCTGTGGCTAATTCAATGGTAATACCAGCAGTTTCAAAGTCATTAGCAACATATTGTATTCTTTCTGTTAGAGGAGCGGGATCATATTTAGGGGTATATTCCCCCAAAGTAATTTTTCCATAGTCTAAGTGTCGAATATGTCCGGCTCCTACTTTATTGGAACACAGAAAACATAAGCCGCCGATAACTTGAACATTCTTGACTATTTGGCTAATATCCTCTTCTACACCCAATCCATTCTGCAATACCAATACTACGCCACCATCTTTTACCAGGGGGGGTAATAATTTCGGTAGTAAATGGTTTTGAGTTGTCTTGAGTGCCACTATTACTACATCACATTGTGGCATCTGTTCCACATCATTATAGGCCTTAACTTGGGGAAGGGTAAAATCACCGTCTTTAGATTCGATCAATAAACCAGATTTGCTCACGTGTTCGTAATCACTCTTGAGCAGAAAGTGGACATCGTAACCAGCTTGTTGCAATTTAGCGCCATAAAACCCACCTAAAGCACCAGTCCCGAGGATAGCGTATTTGCGATCGCAAACTGGTGTCAAGGAATCGCACATCTGTGACACACAGAATTCTTTGAGCATAATTATAAATGTATACTTAACTTTTTGTAATAAAATTTTAACCTATTTGAAAATAATTGAAATTTTGCTCTTGCTCAGGGAGAGGATGATGTTTTAGGACTTATGTACCTGTGACATAAAATTATTATTCCTATGATAATTTCTAGGAAAAACTTTAAATTATATTACATGAGTGGAGTAATCACTTCAGGCATATGCTAAGGTAAATTCAAATGTCTAAAAATACGTTCATTCTTTATTTTTAAGACGTTGACATTAATACCACCAAATTGATGCTTGATTTCAACGCCTTAGCTGAGTTCTCCCGTGACAATTGCATCGGCATTTGTGCATTTCTAGTCCCAGCCAACTTGATTACCTCCTTACTGACCATCATCCTCACAGTATTGCGTCGCCCAACACATCAAGTGTGGAAATCTGCGGGACTTGCTAGCATATTCGCCTTAGCGATGGTATTCCATGTATTTACTTGGTTCATCATTGGCGTAGTCATGTTACCTACTTATATATTGCTCTCCCTAGCAATTAGCGCCTTGCTAAGTAATTTAGCAGCCATTCTTTGGCAAAAGCGCCAGATCGGGAGTCATAGTCAGGCTCAAAACGCTTGATAGGTTTTGCAGCCATCTTGACACTCCCACTGCTGAAAGCACGTGGGATTGTTGCTTCATCCAGCCAACCTACTTAGAGGAGTTTCCTCTCATTCCCAGAGGTTATTCTGTCTACAAGCTTTAGGTTATGCGTGCCATACATCAGCCTTTAATTTTAGAATAATGTTTAAATCAAGTCAATACTGAATTGCTCAATGTACCATTAGGTGCTATGTATTCATTCCCCGGCTAAAAGTCAGTGGGCTTTGGTGCTTTTATGTTTGTAAAAGATAGTTCCCCACTCTTCAAATAGGGAAAAATTAGGCATTGCAGCACCTGAATATGAGATGCCAAAATCACATCTCTTTAAATCTTGTTATTAAGTAGCAACACCTTTAATCGTGTATCCCGCCCAATAGTAAGGATGACTGTAAAGTTTTTCATGGGGAACAGTTTCAATACTTCTATATAAAGCTGCTAAATCAACTTCAAGTGTTCGTTCATCAGCAGTGAGATGATTTCGTAAGTCTTCATACCATTTTGTGAAATCATCCCCAGTCAGTTCTTTTAACCATAATGTTGCTTCATTTAAAGCCCTAACTGGGGATTTATTGATTTGTAGTCTTCTATAGAACTCAATCATCACTAAGGCTCTAGCAGATGATTCTACCGTCCATAGGCTACTTACCACATAAGGTACTCCTCCACAAAGAAAACCACTGGCTAAATCCACATATTCCCTGGTAATATTCTGGTGTTTAGTTACTGCACTTTCACCAGCCGCAAGAGTAACCAATTGATAACTATTTAAATTGCGATCGCGGATTTCTTCTAAGGTGATTTTATCTTCATCTACTAATACTAATGCAGATGTTTTTGGGTCATTGTAACAGTTGATAACACTGCCAGAAAAGTGAAAAATACTTTTATTAAATACAGCATTTTCTACTAAACTTTTGGTAGCATTAGCTCCCTGGATTAGTTGCGAGTTATTGAACATTTTGCTAATAATTTCAGCTTCCAATTGACCAAATTCTAGCGGAGGATAATTCGTGCTTTTCGCAGATTCGACACCAAGGAATATAGGATGCAGCAATGGCGATATACTTTGAGCTTGGACAGACAAACCTGTTTGGACACTGGGTAAATAGCTAATAGTCAACTTACTTGGTAATTCTTCCCGGGAGGGCGAAGACAGAGAAAAAAGGGCATGGAGAGGTAATCTATGTAAGTCCCGATGGGGAATTAAAATGACTTGGGTGATATCTTTGAGTTCTTGTATAACTGTGGAAATCTGGAGAATATTTTGGAGTTTCCCCAGCTTTTGTGTCATATCCACTCGCCAAACATGATGACTTCTGCTGTGTTGGTCTTCGCCTTGAGTCAGATATTCTTGGTATGAGTGATGCCAATCTTCCAGCCAACGTTCAAATTTAATTAAGCGTCTTACAGCTTCCGCTAGAGGTACTTCATCCACAAGCAGGGATTTTTCTTCTAAGTATGTTTTAACTACATCTTGTATGGGTGTAAAGACTAAAATGGGTGATGGCGCCTGATGTTTAATAATGAAGGTATGTAACGCCACCGGGCTAATATGCCAGTAAATAATTGCTGTGTGGGGATTGAGCAGTTGTTGAACCGAAGTGTAGTAGTGTGTATAAGTGTGTTCATGGGAATCAAATAATAGCCAATTTAAACAAGAATTTTTGCCCTGTTCTGCCATTTCCCAAGCTTGTACCAACTCGCCGCACTCTACCGCTAAATCAACTCCTAATTGAGCAATTCCGCTAAATTTGAGGGCTAGTTGTCTTCTACTCTCCTCAGAAGGAGTTGGTGAAATTAGTAATTGTGTTAATAAATCAGTGGCTTGTTGCTGTAGTTCTTGTGCTTGTGCTGTTTGACCTATGGCTAAATATGTTCTAATCAGAGACTGCAAAACCTCTAAATGCAATTCGCTAAACTCTGGTGTTGTTAAGGTTAACAGTGCTTGATTGTATTCAGCTATGGCTTGAGACCAATAATAACGATTTCTGGGCAGTTTTTTGCCTAAATCGTAATAAGTGTTACCTTTTTCTATATGCAATCTACCCCAACCTTCTGGATGGGTATCTGGCTGAATATATTTCAACCCTTCCTCTAAGCTGGCTAGTCTACCCTCATAGCCGCCCCGCTGCAAGGCAGGATTTTGTTTGGCGATCCCTGTTAAGGAACTTAACGGTATTTGGGTAGGTAAATGGCCCACAGCTGTCGCTCGACCAATCCAAGCTTCCCAGTAGTCAAGTTTAACTTCTAAGGCGTGGTCGTAGGAAATGATCGCTTTGGCAAATCTGGCTAAATAAAACAGCGCCAGCCCCTGGTTATGCCAAGCTAAGTGAAAGTCTGGTTTGATAGCTATGGCCCTCTCATAGGAAGCGATCGCTTCTTCTATATTTCCTAACCTTTCCAAGGCAATGCCCCGATTATACCAAGCTAAGTATAAATCTGGTTGGGTGGCAAGTGCTTGATCCCAGGAGGCGATCGCTTGGTTCCAATTTCCTAAATTAAATAATACTACGCCTCGGTCAATCCAGACCTCATGAAAGTCGGGTTGAATGGCGATGGCTTTGTCGTAAGAGGTGATAGCCTCTAGATATTTCTCATCTATAGCCAAGGCTATACCTCGGTAATACCAGGTATATGGGTCTTGTGGTTCTAAATCCAGGGCCTGGTCATAACTAGAAATTGACTCGCCGATTTGTCCCAATTTTAGCAGCGCTAAACCTTTACCAGACCAAGCCTCCGGATTTTGGGGCTGAATTTCTATAGCTTGGTTAAAGGAGGCGATGGCCGCTTCAAATTCTCCTAATTCACCTAAAGTCACACCGCGATTATACCAAGATTTGTAATGATTGGGTTTTAATGCTACGGCTTGGTCATAAGAGGCGATGGCTTGTGCAAAATCTTCTAAATGAAATAAAGTTAAACCCTTGTTAAACCAATATTCAAAAGCATCAGGTTTGATTGCTATGGCTTGATTATAAGAAATTACCGCTCCTACCAAATCACCGGTTTTCCCTTGCTGAAGACCTTGATAAAAGTACTCTTGCGCTTGCATGTCATCGGAATCAGCAATAATAGCCGGTGAGAGATAATCTGCTAGCTGTTGGACTAAATTCATATTCTCATGCAGCTGCACGAACAACTCATGTAAGGTGTGCGCTACATTTGCATCTAAATTAACCAATAAATCTTGCCAATTTTCAGGAGAAGATACTATTGCCCCTCCTGTTTCTGACTTGATCATCTGAGGTTTTTCTCTTTGTGACTCCCAGAATATTGCCCTTAAATTGGCGATTACATCTTTCTCAAATGGGCTGGGCAGATTTGGCGCTGTGATTGTGGTTTCTTGATTTGTATATTCCGAGGTCACTTCTTCGGTATTGTCAGTCAATCTTTCTGAGGGAGAATCAAGGCTTGTTGCTCCTGTCGCCTGATATTCTTCTGTATCTATGGCTTGGCCCCGCCAGCCTTGAGAATCCCATAAAAACTCGCCATGGGTAGGGATTAACTCTTGTCCTCCAGAGTCCAGTGGCATATTTAATATTTCACGGCTTCTAGTTTCACTCTGTTTGCCATGTTCACCCCATCCTCCCGTTAACAAGCGGATACCAATTTCGTCAGCAAGTTCACTCACCTTGCCAATTCCCATCTGCCCTAGTTGTATCATCTGTCTTGCTAACTGACGATTGGACTGTGGTGATAACAGCAACTTTTCGCCAAACATCACCAACCAATTTATCCAGCGATCAACACTGATACGATTCTCCATGCGTTGTAGATACTCAATCGCCCATTGTTTTCCGCGTCCTTGTTGTACACCTTCCAATAACTGGGTAAACAAAAATTCTAGATCTGCATTAGTTAGCTCAGGTAGTGGTTGTGCCACCTCAGATCCCCCTACCGTATTGAACGATGGAGTCGACTTATGACCCATGGGGTGCTTGAAAAACTTGTTAAGCCGCTGGAATAGCTGCGTGAGCATCTGTAACACTTTCCGATTTTGTCTTACGTGACATACTACCGTAACTGAATTTTTTTGAGAAATTCAGTGTAGGCTTCTCATCCAATCCAGCTAGTGCAGTGCCTAGGCCATGCAGGCTATCGGAGACGATGAGCTTTGTTTTAAGTCCACGCAATGCCCTAGCGCCGACTGTAGATTTCTTAGCGATACTTTTTCGCTAACTAATGTTCACAAATACATAATTTGTGATTCTCTCTTAACCAAGGCCTATCAACCAATGCGCGCAGATAAATTCCTCGCGCACCATTCAACCCGCAATTTATGATTTTATCATCTATCCTAGATTTGATGATTTTAGACCCTCCTAGATTGTTGATAATTTCGCCAGTCCAACTTACCGTTTTTGATGTGTACGCTTCGTTTAGATCAACTACTATTTTGTCATATTCCTTAGCTTTGTGTTTGATGAACTGTTTGAATTTGTACTGGCTTAAAGTAAGCATTTGTCGGACTGACTTCGATCTAATTCTTCTCTTGGCTTTTCTAGACATAACAGATATCTCGAAAGTAGGAAGCAGAATTACATCAACCCAGCCCCTTACTAATAATCGCAATCCAAGTGGATAGAGGCTTATCATACACCCATAGGGGTGAAGTTAACCATATTTATATTTATCGCCCATCTCCCCATCACCGCTTAACTCCGATCTGTATTTGATTGACTAGCAGCATAATGTTGATTGATTAGTTCCTGGACAATCAACTGTGGATCGTCTGTTTCAATAGCCAGTTGCTGGGCAATTTGCTGGCGTAAATTCTCATCCTGCTGTAACATGACTAACAGCTGATCTAGGGTGACTGTTTGGGTTACTCCCTTGGTGGGTACAGTTGTGTTAAGGGCATCTGGTCCGTCATATTCCCATATTGGTTCCCTGGAAAGGCGTGTTAACAACTGCATTCCCACTTCATAGGCAACTTTTCCCACTTCACCAACACCCAACTCACCCAGATGCACTAAGCGAGCGGCTAATTCATTATTCGGCGTAGGTGATGCTAGCAATCTTTCGCCAAAGCGGCGTAACCATTGTATCCAATTTTCAGTAGAAACACGGTGTTCAAGATTATCTAGCCATTTTTGCGCCCAATCTTTTCCTCTGGCTTGATGGACACCTTCTATCAGTTCGTTGAACAGAAACTCTAAATCGCTATCTGTTAGCGGTGGGGCTGGTCTTGGTGCTAAATCATCTTCCGTATGGGAGTGAGTTCTTTGTCCGCCAAACCACCTACTAATTAGACCCTTCAACCATTGAATTAACCGCCTGAGCATTTTGTGCTACACCATTGAGTATTGTTGACCATTATACCAGCACAGGCAAGGCGATCAACACGCCCACAGACCAGCGCGAGGGAGTGTCAAATATACACAACCCATGTCCAAAAGTTTAAAATAGTTTAATCCCAAACTCGACTGGGTGCTGCTAACCAAAATTGAAAGGCACTAAAGTCTTCTATCCATGTCTTACGAACCCCTCCACCACAAGTATCGCCCAAAGAGTTTTGTAGAATTGGTCGGACAAGAGGCGATCGCTACCACCCTCACCAACGCGATTCGCACAGCTAAAATTGCCCCAGCCTATTTGTTTACTGGACCGAGAGGTACGGGAAAAACTTCCAGCGCGCGGATTCTGGCTAAGTCCCTAAATTGTCTCCACAGTGATCAGCCCACTGCTGAACCCTGTGGAGTGTGCGATGTTTGTCAAGGTATCACTAAGGGTTATTCCCTCGATGTGATAGAAATTGATGCCGCTAGCAACACTGGTGTCGATAATATCCGTGAGCTGATTGAAAAGGCGCAGTTTGCACCAGTACAGTGTCGCTACAAGGTTTATGTGATCGATGAATGTCATATGCTCAGTACCGCAGCATTTAATGCGCTCCTGAAAACATTAGAAGAACCACCAAAACACGTAGTTTTTGTGTTAGCCACAACAGACCCCCAGCGAGTATTACCAACAATTATTTCACGCTGCCAAAAATTTGACTTTAGACGTATTCAGTTAGAGTCCATGGTGAAGCATTTAAGTGCGATCGCCCGTCAAGAAAATATTCATATTTCTCCTGATGCTGTCACCTTGATTGCTCAAATCGCTCAGGGAGGATTGCGAGATGCGGAAAGTTTACTAGACCAATTAGCGCTGGTGACTGGTGAAGTCACCCCGGAGAAAGTTTGGGATTTGGTTGGTTCAGTCAGTGAACAAGACTTACTAACGCTATTAAAGGCGATCGCTCAAAACCAACCAGAAGCAGTTTTAGATTGCAGCCGTAAAATCCTTGATAGTGGACGGGAACCCCTAATTATTCTGCAAAATCTCGCCGCCTGCTATCGGGACTTACTCATAGCTAAAACAGCACCTAACCGCCCGGATTTAGTTACCTGTACCCAGCAAACCTGGATAGCACTGGTTGAATTTGCCCAGCAACTAGACATGACGATCATTTTACAGGGGCAGCAACACCTGCGCACAGCGGAACTACAAATTAAAAATACCACCCAACCGCGCTTGTGGTTAGAGGTGACATTATTAGGTTTATTACCCAGTGCTAATCTTCAAATCCAAACTGTGATTACACCTCAGCCAGTGAATCCGCCAGTTGTAGGTACAAATTATTACCCTGTTGTTTCTCCACCACCTCAGCCCACGAATCAAAATACCACCCTTAACCCAATATCTTCACATCAGCCCACAAGTGAAAATAGCACGGCTCATCCACCCACCATCACACCACAACCTCTCACTTCCCCACCAGCAAGTGGAACTACTAACCCTCCTTCTAGAGAGAAAGTGACCACACCATCAGAGTGTGACTTAACTCAAGTTTGGCAACAGGTACTTGTGAATATTCACATACCTTCCCGCAGAGCCTTACTTGGTCAAATGTGCCAGATAATAGAGTTTAATGGGAACTTGGCTCGTATTGCGGTCAAAGGTACTTGGTTAGACGCACTCAAATCTGATCTACCGATGATTAAGGCTGCTTTCCAAGAGATTTTTCAGCGGCAAATCGAAGTTTATCTCGAAAAAGGAACTTCTTCGACTGGTAACACCACAAGAACAAATCCTCAACCACAAAATTATACTCCCGTTCAGCAACCACCAGCACCCAAATACAATCAACTTGTGTCTGACGCACCGCCGCCAGCTACACCCAAACCAGCACCAAGCAAAACCGAATCAACCACAGGTGTACATAAGGTGCAAACCTTGTCCCCGCCACAAATACCCACACCTCCGGCTGATTGGGGAACCGAAGAGGTGGAAAGCGCAGCCCAGCGTCTAGCTCAATTCTTCGATGGGCAAATTATCCGCCTCACAGGGGATGCATTAGACTTGCCTGAAACCATGACTATATCTGAGTGGATGGACGAGTCAGAACTTGATGACGAATAAAAAAAATCCATCCAAATTTAAATTTGGAAATGGATTTTCAGTGTTAACTTGGCTGCAAAAAACTAGTTACCGGTTCCTGAATGCACGGTTTTTACCCATTTTAGACGTTTTGGTCTGAGGGACATCCGAGCAGTGGTACTGCTCATCACAACTAACCAGTGCAACATATACAAAGCACCACGTAGTGTTTGTAACAGCAACAGGAAAGATGTAGAAATATTAAATTTCTCATCTTGACGTATGCGCTTCAGTCCGGCAAACATACCCACAACAGACATACCCACAGATAGTGTAGTTACCGATCCTAAAATTGGTAGACGATGCCGAGCCAGGGCCATGAATAAATCTGGAATTGCTGCTGTGGGTAGGATATACATACTCAACATAAACATGAGCATATCCCAGGTTTTTCGCGTACCCATGCGGTTTCTCACAATTAGATCCCAGTAATCTAAATAGCGTTGATAGCCGCCTTCTGCCCAACGATTGCGCTGATGCCAAAGGGCGATGGCATTTGTGACACCCTCTTCCTGCACAGCTGGGCAAAATGTACAGTCAATGTCCCATTGGTTTAAATGTAGGCGCAAAGTCAGATCCAAATCATCCGTGATGGTTTCTTCATTCCACCCGCCACAACTTTCTAAGGCTGTACGCCGGACAAATTGACCATTACCGCGGAGTTCGCCAATACCACCCAGGGCTACACGTTGCTGCTGAAACCAGGTATCCAAAGCCATTTCTGCCATCTGACCTTGAGTCCAAAAATTTTCTTTGGCGTTAGCGATGGCTTTTCGCACCTGCACCGCCCCCACCTTTTCTCGTTGGAATAAAGGTACCACCTTGAGCAATAAGTCTGGCACTACCTGAGCATCAGCATCAAACACTGCGACAATTTCGCCCTTAGTCAATGGCAATACCTGATTTAATGCTCCTGATTTGCCGCCACTAGCTTGTGGAGAACGTCTGATAACCTTGAGTTGCTGATATTCTTGGGCTAGTTGGGCTAAGAGTTCCGGTGTCTTATCTGTGCTGTTATCGTCAATTATCCAGACTTCATATTGCCCACCTGGATATTCCAGATTGCAAAGATTCTTGACTAACTTGCCAATAACGGCTTCCTCATTTTTTGCAGCTACTAGCACAGATACACAGGGAAAATCTCCCTGGATGTTTTTGGCATAGCGCCGGGGTCTAGCAAATACCACCACTAAGGCATGAAATCCTAGAAGAGTGGTCAGTCCTAGAATCAATATTGAACCCCAAGAAGCTAAATGCAGAGCGATTGTACCGCTCCACACTACAGTCAACATGAGAGCAGCTTTGCGTCTACGTCCTTGAAACCGGGATGGTAGAGACATGGGATCCACCTCTACCACTAACTCCTGCTGATCTGCCGAGGGATCGGATAACACAGAGTTAAGTGGGTCAAGCTCTTCGTAATAATCATCTTCGGGCCAGGAATTCGCTGGCATAGGTTACTTGATTCAAAAACCAGTTGTTATACAGCTGAAAAAAAGCAAGGAATCCAACACTTGAGAGCGCTGATTTCTGCTTTTATTGCTTCAGCTTCTTTGTTAAAAGCCAATGCATATTAATTGTAACCGAATTTTTAACATTTCTTAGCACCAAATTTGGAGTTTCAAAGTATTTTGGATGATTTATTAGGTTTAGGTTTTACAGTGACCAGCCCCAAGAAAGTAGATTATGGGGAACTGTACCTTGTGAGCACTCCACCCTGTTGCCGTAACCCACTAAAATTAGTAAACACCTTCCTTTTGCAATTAGGAGTGCATGTGTGCCACAATCTGCTAAATGTTTGCTGATTGGCTCAACTGAGATTTATAGTGGTAAATCTGCAACTGTTTTGGGTTTGTCTCATCAGCTACAGCAAAAAGGACTAGATATTGCCTACGGTAAACCCCTGGGCACTTGTTTTAGTGCATCTGGCGGAACCTTAGTTGAGGAAGATGTCCAGTTTATTGCTCATAGTCTGAACTTACCAAAAAACCGTGTTGCGGCCACAATACTGGCTTTGGATGAGGTCAATGTCCAAAGACGCTGGCGCGGCGAAGACAACACCAATTATCGGCAGTTATTAAAACAGCAATATTTGCAAATTTCCCAGGGAGATTTAGTGTTGCTAGAGGGACCAGGTGATTTGACACAAGGCAGTCTGTTTGATTTGTCCTTGTTACAGGTTGCTGAGACGTTAGATGCGGCTGTACTTTTGGTAACACGTTATAGTTCACTGCTCTCAACAGGGGCGTTATTATCTGCCAAGCGGTATGTGGGCGATCGCTTGGTGGGAGTTGTGATTAATGATATCCCTAGCGAACAATTAGAAATAGTTGACGCTCAATTATGCCCGTTTCTAGAAAAGCAAGACATCCCTGTATTGGCCACATTGCCGAAAAGTGATTTACTCCGCAGTGTCAGCGTTGGTGAACTGGTAAACCAGTTAAAGGCCGAAGTTCTCTGTCGTCGAGATCGCTTGGATTTGATGGTGGAGAGTTTGGCAATTGGGGCAATGAATGTCAATGCGGCTGTGAAGTATTTCCACAAACGCCGAAATATGGCAGTAGTCACAGGAGGCGATCGCGTGGAAATTCAACAAGCCGCCCTAGAAACCTCTACACAATGCCTGATTTTGACTGGACAGCTGCCACCACCTGCCTTTATTCTCAGTCGTGCTGAAGAGCTAGAAATCCCCATCCTATCGGTTGACTTAGATACCCTAACCACTGTGGAAATTATCGACCGGACCTTTGGTCAAGTACGGGTACATGAACCCATCAAGGTTCACTGCATTCGCCAGTTGATGGCCGAGAATTTTGACATTGATCGCTTGTTATCTAAACTAGGCTTAACTGCCCCAGGGACATTAGCTTAAGTGAAGCTGGAATCCCCCGTGTTTAGGCGTGGGGAGTGTCCAGCAGCTATTGAGCTACTGAAGCAAACATCATAAAAATGTAGCAATATGTAACTATATTTGGCTGTTCACCTACACTCTGTTTGGTAGAATAACTGGGTTGTTTAATGTGATTACGTCCATCTTTGAGCCAGTCAACAGACCTTACCAACCTAGATACATTAGCGCAGGAACTGGCGACCATCCAACAAACGGGTTCTAAGCGAATCGCCTTGTTGGGTTCTCGTCATGTGCCAATTACGCATCAAAATCTCATTGAGATGATGACCTATGCCTTGGTTCTATCAGGCAATCGGGTCATCACCTCTGGGGCTACAGGGACAAATTCAGCTGCCATTAAGGGAGCAATGCGGGCTGATCCCAATTTATTGACGGTGATTTTACCCCAAAGTTTGGAACGTCAGCCCCATGAATCACGCCAACAACTAGAGCAGGTGATGCATCTGGTAGAAAATTCCAGTAATGATAATCTGTCTTTAGCTGAAGCTAGTTACATTTGTAACAAGGAGATTATCTCCCGATGCCAGCAACTCATCTGTTTTGCTTTTCACGACAGTCGTACTCTGCTGCAAACTTGTGGAGATGCAGAAGAACAAAGAAAAGTTGTCACACTTTTCTACTTTGACTAAAGTGCAGTAAGTCCTCGCCCTGGTAATGATAGATATAGGAAACTGCGAATTGGTAACAGGTAACCACCTGTTACCTGTTCATCACAGCTAACTACAAATACATTGATTGGTTTAATCATGCTATCGCAACTGCCTGTGTCTGTTATTTTGTTGTATTCTATTGCTGCTGCTGCCCTTCTGATTTATCTGCCCTTTCTATTGGTAGCTTATGCGCGGGTGCGGATTGGCTATGAAGCCCTTGCTACTCCTCGCGCCATGTTTGATAAATTGCCCCCCTATGCTCAAAGAGCCACTTGGGCGCATCAAAACTCTCTGGAAGCATTTATGTTGTTTGCCACCGCCGCACTGATGGCATATGTAACTGGGGTAAATTATACTACAGCAACAGTGGCGGCGATCGCTTTTGTGGTGGCGCGTTTGCTATACTCAGTTTTTTATATTTTGAATATACCCCTATTGCGATCGCTGATGTTTGCCATTGCCTCCCTGAGCTCTGCTACTCTGATTATCTCCAGCATCATTCAAGCCCAGAGTTAATTGGGCAGTAGAAATGCGGGTTGAAAATCACCGGTAAACCGAAAATCTAAAATTGTTTATGGCTTCTACATATTCCTTTGACATTGTGAGCGACTTTGATCGACAAGAGTTAGTGAATGCGGTCGATCAAGTTATGCGAGATATCAAAGGTCGTTATGACCTCAAAGATACTCAAACCACTGTAGAGTTAAACGAGCAAACCATTAATGTCAGCACTGACAGCGAGTTTACCTTAGATTCTGTTCACAACATCCTCCGGGAAAAAGCCGCCAAGCGTCAGCTTTCTCAGAAAATTTTCGAGTTTGGCAAAGTTGAATCAGCTAGTGGTAACCGTGTACGTCAAGAAATCACACTCAAAAAAGGCATCAGTCAGGAAATAGCTAAACAAATTTCCAAATTGATTCGGGACGAATTCAAAAAAGTACAAGCCTCAATTCAAGGTGATGCTGTACGAGTTTCAGCTAAAGCTAAGGATGACTTACAAGCTGTGATGCAGCGTCTGAAACAAGAAGACCTTCCTGTGGCTTTACAATTTACCAATTACCGTTAAACAACCTATGGGGTGGATTTTATCCACCCCATACCATTGTTTTCAAATCAGGTTCGATAGTTTTTCGCTAATTATTAACTAGTTAACTGCCTTCCGCATTAGCTGAGATTAAAGAATTTTGTGAGTGTGGGAATGCTGCTTAACATTGTCTTCTTTAGTGACAACTCTAGCGGCATTCAGTACGCGCTTACGCTCCGTTGAATATTGAAAATCAGTGTAGGTTGTACCTAAAGGAATGAGGGACTGTGCAGTTTCACGTCGTTTGTAGGTGCGAGCTGCAGCAAACACCCGCACAGCGAATTCTTCCCCAAACTGAGTCGAATCTGGAAAGCCATCTGGTAGCACAGGTGTATTGCCATCCAGAACAGATCCCAGGGTGGTTGCACAAGCCAGCTTATAAGAGGTGGGAATACCTTTGAACAATGCTTCTAGAGCAGCAGAGGGAATTGGTTCTACTACTTCCACTTGATAAACTTCCCCATCTTCCTTAATGAAGCAGGTTGATAGACCTATAACAATATAATCGTTAGCGGTGAGATCCGGTGCATCTTCATAGGAAATTGCTGTTGTCATAAAAATTTTCCCAACCTTCAAAATTACGATGTGTGCTTGAGTGCTATACTTGGCCGTCGCCTACAGCATGAGTTACAGTAGGCACGATACCTGACGGCAACAAGCAATGAGCTAAATCAAGGCTTGTGGGCATTCTAGCAATTTGTTCGTGTTACTACTTGATTAGTCATGAACTACCCCATCTTACTTCGTTGAAGATGGGGTTTCTACATCTCCATGAGTAAGACGGTTACGCCATAGTCATCTAATCTTTTTTGCTGTAGATATATTGCCGGGAGTAGATACAAAATAACTGGGTGTCCACAGTCTGATTTATCCATATAAATACGTATTGTTTGCCTTATGGTAATACATTTAATATTTCCGCTTCCTGAACATCAGGATTTACGAGTACTACTGGAAATTGATTAGGGTCAAATTTATACCCTTGCTGTTGTCTAATAATATGAGCTTGATGGGGGTCGAAATTCCGCTGAAATTCCCTTTGCAAACTCTCAACACGTTCTTCCATCAGCTTGACCTCAGTCTTAACTTCTCGCAACCTGTTTTGCTGTGTCCAATGATAAGGCAGAAGTTGTACCAGGGCAGATACTGCTGCACTGCACAGGACTAAGTTAACTGCTATTTTAGCTGTGGTTTCCAGGGCTATAACCTGGTATGAACGTTGACGAAGATGCCGTTTTGGTCGAGGAGCAGCCCGGCGTTTTTGTATAGGTTGTACCGGCGGTCTAGACGGTTGAATGGCGTTCATTATGCTTAATTAAAAAACCTGACTAATTTCATGACAACTTCATAGAATGCACACTGACAGGGTTTACACCTTTACTTAGCTGTCATATTACTTCATTTTTCCGAAATTGCTACACGTATATTTAAAGTTAAAATGTTACTCTATATGGGCAAGTAGCTAGCATTTAAAAACTTCTAGCATTTAGCCACTAGCACCCCGTTTACCCGATTATTATTCTTTTATAAGATTATGTCAATTCCGAGTCATGGTTATTTTTTTCACAGGGTTTCGGGGATATGTAATCTTGCCTTGTTTTGAATAAATCTCCCAGATGTTGTCGGGTAAAATTGAAAGGTTTTCTATTTGACTAAAAGAATATACTTATAAAGACAACAACCAGGACTGGCCTGATTGTTGTTTGAGAGTGGGGCGATTTTGAATCTACCCCGGTTACCATGTCAGAACGTGGCGTTATTTATAGAGTTCTGTTGCTAAACGCCAAGCCAGAATTCCTGGAATCAGCGCTACAGCTAGAGCAATGTACACCTGAGTGTCTGATATAGGCATGGTCTGAACCCTCCTGAGCTTCAAATCAATATTGAACAGTTCGTTTACTACTTTTCACTGTTTTGCCAAGAATGTGGAATATCTTGTTACAAGATGCAACAAAAACAGTGATTTGTCATTAAAAAAATTTATAAAACTATGGATTTTTATTTGGGGATCGATTTCGGTACATCTGGGGTTAGGGGTGTGGTGATTAATCATGAAGCTTGCACCCAGGCAGAAATCAAGCATCCTTGGGCAGATGGGGCTGTTACTAACTTAGCAGATTCGTGGCATGGGGCTTTATTTCGACTGCTGACACAAATACCAGAGAAATTGCGCCGAGAAATCAAGGGGATCGCCATTAACGGTACTTCTTCCACAGTCCTGCTGTGTGATGCGGCTGGTCAGCCTGTAGATGCACCTTTATTGTATAACGATGGGCGGGGAGCAGTGGTGCTGCCGCAATTAAAAAGTATTGCACCACGGCAAAGTAACGTATTAAGTGCAACTTCTAGCCTAGTAAAATTGCTGTGGATGGTGCAACAGCCGAGTTTCAGCAAAGCGAGATATTTTCTGCATCAAGCCGATTGGTTAGGATTTTTGCTGCATGGGTATTTGGGAATTAGCGATTACCATAACGCTTTAAAGCTGGGCTATGACGTGGAAGAGTTGAAATATCCACAATGGCTAGAAAAACTAGAATTACCGATTCAGTTACCCAGAGTTTTACCCCCCGGTACTCCCATTGCCAAATTGCGCCCGGAAATAGCAACTCAGTTTCATTTCCCTGATGATTGCTTGGTGTATGCTGGTACAACTGATAGTATTGCCGCTTTCTTGGCTAGTGGGGCCAAATACCCCGGGGAAGCTGTGACATCCTTGGGTTCGACCTTGGCGGTCAAACTATTGAGTCGTACCCGGGTAGAAGATGCACGATATGGTATTTATAGCCATCGCTGGGGTAACTTGTGGCTGACTGGGGGTGCTTCTAATACTGGGGGGGCGGTGCTAAAGCAATTTTTTAGTGATGCTGAGTTAGAAAGATTGAGCAGCGAAATTGATATTACAAGAGCCAGCGAGTTAGATTATTATCCATTGTTGCGGCCAGGCGATCGCTTTCCCATTAATGATCCGGCTTTACCGCCGCGATTAACACCACGCCCTGAGAGTAGTGTGGAATTTTTGCATGGGTTGTTAGAAAGTATTGCCCGAATTGAGGCTACTGGGTATAAATTATTGCAGAAAATGGGGGCAGATAAATTAACTCGTGTTTACACTGCCGGGGGTGGTGCGGTAAATTCTACTTGGTCTCGCATTCGTGAACGACATTTAAAGGTGTCTGTGATGTCGTCGCTGCATAGGGAAGCTGCTTATGGTACGGCGCTTTTAGCCATGAGAGGGACTGATTTTTTTAACTAGTCACTGGACTGCACAAGTGTCACAGAAGATTTATACAGTTGCTCTAACAACCGATACAAAAAAGCTAACTGTTGCGCCAGTAGTAGTCGCTGTTGCTTGTTATAGCAACGGACATATTGGTTAGGACATCATCATTATGGTTTTAAGGGAACAGGGAACAGGGAACAGGGAACAGGGAATAGTGAGTAGGGAATAGTGAGTAGGGAATAGGGAATAGGGGATAGGGGATAGGGAATAGTG
>NZ_JAQMUH010000131.1:0-13103 GCF_028331025.1 Anabaenopsis arnoldii
CGCTTCAACCATAGGGTGATGGTGTTGCGACTAATATTAAACATTTGACTGGCTTGAGTTTTCTTCAAGCCATCGAGTTCAATCGCTTGGATTACTTTTTGACGAAGGTCGTAACTGTACGGCTTGGGCATATACCTGTAGCAAGCGATCGCTTCACATGAAAAGGGACTACTTATAGTTTATGCTTAAATTACCTTGGCGGTTGCTATATATCTCATTCCCAGGAATTCAACCCCCCAGAATAAAGAATTCCGAGCTTTTGGTACTGAACCATTTTGGAGTGTCAATGTCAGCCACACTGGAATTGTCTATTCTTTATATCCTTACTCAGCACTTTTGATCCAAGGTGCGCCGACAAGAGATCTTAATCAGTTAGCTATTTTAGCTTTGACATCCGACGGGTACTGAAAACCCTTACTCAGTCCATAGCGGACTGTTCTAAACTCTACATGATTAGTCCCTGGATGATAGAGAGTATAAATTGCCTCCCCTGGCTGTTTGCCAACATTACCCACCCCGACAACTTGACGCGCCGAGATTTGCACAGTTTGGGGAGAAGCGGGACTATCTAGAGTTGTGACTCCCGTGGTAATTGACCCTGCTTGTAGCTGATATTGAAAAGCCAAACCAGAACGACCACAAAACAAATTATTGGCTTGCATTCGTGACAAGCGGTCTAGGATTTGAATTGGGGAAGTGTTTGGGGTAAGTTCCTCGTCAACTGCTACCGTTGTACCGTGAATTAACAAAGAATCCAGTTCAAAGAAACCAAAGTCTAAGGTCATTAACCATTGTGCCATAGGACGGGAAACGCATTCCCAGAGCAATTTAACTGTTTCTCCCCCATATTTCCCCATCAATTGTGTAGGTTCCCCACTTCCTCCCAGTCCATGCAGAATCAAACATTGTTCTTCCCACCAACCTTTACAAATCAGTGGTTCTGGTTCTCCGCGCCGGGGGTTCAGCACCCGTTTGATTAACTGTTCAGTTTCGCGACTGGCCCCCACTAAATCACCTAAAATATACAACGCTTCGACATTAGCTTGACGCTTAATATCAGCCATTACGGCCTCATAGGCCACCAAATTACCTTCAATTCCGCTTAAAATTGCCCACTTAGTCATACAAATTTTGGATTTTAGATTTCAACGAGTACAAACATGAGTCGGGTCATCAGCCCTTTCCGCAAATTCCAACCCCCGGGCTAAACGCCAAGCAAATATTTTTGGTAAACCCTTTTCAATAATTGCAGCACAGGTTTTCTGATAGTCATAAGGTACTTCCCGCAAACTCACATCTTGTGTATTTGTGTCGTAAATTACATAAGTTGCATTGGGGCGACCATGTCGCGGTTCCCCTACAGAACCAACATTAATAATCCTTTTCAAAGAGGTGGTAAAGCTTATTTTTTTCGCTTTTTTTTCCTGTCCTTGGACACGAATTTGTAAACTACTTGCATCTAAATCACGGACATAAGGTACATGGGTATGTCCACAAAAAAGTACATCAGCATCTGTGGACATTACTCGCTCTAAGGCGGAAAACGCGTCAAGTTCTGGTAACAGGTACTCGTGGTTACTGTGGGGGCTACCATGAACGAAAGCTAAATTTTCCTCACGTAAACTGTGGGGTAATTGGGCGAAAAATTGCCGGTGTTCTGGATGTATTTCTTTGTTTGTCCACTCGTGAGCAATTTTTCCCCGTTTCTCAGCTAATAAGGAAGGATAACTACAATCACAAGCATTCAAGCCTTCTACTATGTCTTCATCCCAACAGCCGACGCAGGTGGGAATATCTAGAGAACGAATTTGTGTAACTACCCCGTTGGGATCAGGCCCATATCCGACTAAATCGCCTAAACAAAACATTTTATCAGCTTTTTGCTGGTCTATGTCTAATAAGACGCTATCTAAGGCTTGAGAATTGCCATGAATACATGACATAACGGCTATTTTCACTGTATACTCTCCTCAACTAGTATCTGTTTTACTTGTTCTTGGTATTGTGCGATCGCTGCGTCTGACAAATAGCAATCTTGTAATGTTTCTCTCATGGCGGGATCGTCCAAGTTTTGTCCCCAAATTTCTAAGCCACTAAATCGCCGCGGCCTACCTTCTAAGTGGCGTGGTAAGTCTAATTCTAAAAAATCTGTTATCCCTACACCCGCCACAAAATCCGCGTATAGCGCTCTACCATCAGCAACGTCAAAAATTCCCTTAGCACGGCTGACTTTACCATAAGCACCCTGAGATAGTTCATACCAAAACTCATTCAAACTATCCTCGTCGATAATTTCACCATTGGTAGGCGATCGCCAAATCTGATTTTCGGCAATACTGGTTTCAACATCTAGCCCTTTGACAATTTTTTCTCCCCAGATGTGATATTCCGAATCTTTCAGGTGTGATGGTAAGATTGCTACAGACTGGTATGGTACATTGCCGATAATTTGGTTAATTGCTCCTAGTTCTAAGTAAAATCCTATTTCTATATAAATCTTCTGTGCGCCTGCTAGCTGGTTGAGAAATTCTACTTCTTGTCCATCAGTAAAAACTTTCACCTCTGGAAATTCAGCACTTAGGCGTACTTGGTCAATGGGGACATTCCCACTTCCAGGACTAAAATAAATGGCGTTTTCAGCACAAAGTGTATTACCTAGCTGTTGACAAATCCAAGTAGTTTTGCCACAACCAGCCGGCCCCGCAACAACGGTAATCATTGGTATACTCATAATCAAATGATAATCATTTTCATAGCACTTGTCACCTAAATACCCCTGACTGGCAACGGAAATGCCAAAATAGACTTAGGTGTTTTAGGAGGACTAATGTGTCTGGTAGTCAAATTGGTATTTTAATTGACCTTATAACCGGAACTATGGAAGTTTACCGTAAAAATTCTCTACAATTGCCTTATTAAAGTATTTCTCTAAACATGACTAATCAAGCTCCTATTCCAGTTATTGTAAACGGTGCGGCGGGCAAAATGGGCCGCGAAGTCATTAAGGCAGTGGCACAAGCGCCAGACTTAAACTTAGTGGCTGCAATTGACACCAGTCCAGAACATCAAGACCAAGATGCTGGTGAATTGGTAGGTTTAAGCGAACCTTTGGAAGTCCCCATTACCAACCAATTAGAAGCCATGCTAGGTTATGTAGCTGGTGATAGACAATCTCCTCCAGGGGTGATGGTAGACTTTACCCATCCTGATGGAGTGTATGACAATATTCGCAGTGCGATCGCCTATGGTATTCGTCCAGTGGTTGGTACTACGGGCTTAAGTCCAGAACAAATCAACGACTTAGCCGACTTTGCCGAAAAGGCTAGTACTGGTTGTCTGATTATTCCTAACTTTTCCATTGGCATGGTATTGTTACAACAAGCCGCAGTCACAGCTTCCCAATATTTCGACCATGTAGAAATTATTGAACTCCACCATAACCAAAAAGCTGATGCTCCCAGTGGTACCGCAATTCAAACAGCACAGTTACTAGGAGAAATCGGTAAACCTTTTAACAGTGCTATTGTAGAAGAGACGGAAAAATTACCGGGGGCTAGAGGTAGTTTAGCCCAAGAAGGAATTAGAATTCATAGTGTACGTCTGCCGGGACTCATAGCCCATCAAGAAGTGATTTTTGGCGCACCTGGTCAAATTTATACATTGAGACATGATACAAGCGATCGCTCCTGTTATATGCCAGGAGTGCTGTTAGCAATTCGCAAAGTCTCCCAGCTAAAGTCGTTAGTGTATGGATTAGAAAAAATCCTCTAACCTTCAAACTCAGCAATTATGTTAGTCCCACTGACTCGGAAAAAATTTGAACAACTCATCCCCCTGATTGCTACTGGCTCTCAGTACCAGTACTACGCGGGTAAATTTGCCAATTTTTTGCAGCGACTGTTAATTTCTGTCATAGCCATGGCTCTAATTCTCCTAGGGGAAGTCCTGTTAAGGCTAGAATTTGGCCCCATTACATTTTTAGTTGGGGTAATGGGTGCTTTTTTTTGGCTGTGGTATCCAGTATTTCAGGCCAGTATCCGCAATGCAAAATGCCGCCGTTATAAGTACAGCGGCTTTTTTCGGGGTCGAATCATCGATTGGTGGATTACAGACCAATTGATGGGTAAACAAGAAACCGTAAACAATAAAGGTGAATTAGTAATTGTTGAAAATCGAGAAAAAAGAATTAACCTAGAAATCGGTGATAATACAGGATTTGCCGTAGAGTTACAAGCGCCACTGCGGAATGCACACAAAGTTATTGCTCGTGGTCAAATCGCCGAAATGATTGTCATGTCCAACAGTTCTGATTTGAGCAGTATTCAAGAGTTCAGCGATGTATACATTCCCAGTCATGACTTGTGGGTGAATGACTATCCTTATGTCCGCAGGGATTTCTTTAATGAAGTCAGTCGCCGTTTGCGCAAGAAACAACCAGAAACACCACGACGCCGTCGCCCAAGAGTAGAACCTTAAGTGCTGAGTATTTTGATTTTTACTCAGCACCCATAAATTTACGACTCAGCATTAGAAGAGCGAGTGAAACCAGGAGACAGGTAAGCCACTAAAGCCCCAATGAGAAAACCAGAAATATTACGAACTAAAGGTAACCAATCGCTCGTCCGAGTCACTACTGGTCCAATACCAAAGGCAATAAACAAAATTCCCCACAAAGGTGAAAAAATTAAAGCCCATTGCCAAGCAATAATCTGTCCTTTTTTTTGGGGGTGAGCTGCAAATCCACAAACTATCCCCCCCACTACAGAGGTAATCAGTGTCAGTATCCATTGTTCTCTAGGGAGTCCAGGAACCACCGAGCAACCACCCTTGACTAAACAGCCCTTAACTGAATTTAAGGCTTGTAAAATGGCTTGGTCTTCGCCTTCTTCTCTCACAAAATACAAGTTTCCAAAGCGCGTTTGCAATTCTATCCAAAAAGTCCGCGGTAGAAGTTCATAAACCTCATCCCCCACGCTAAAGCTGAGAATGTTACCGCCACGAGAATCAGCAACTAGCAAAATACTTTTATCATCCAAATTCCAATAATTAATTACTGCGCGACCAGGGGTGCGGTCATACTGGGTTAATACTCGCAATTTCCACCCTGTTTCACCTTCAAATTTTTCTAAATCTGTCACCAGTTCTGCTTCTTGGATATCTGTGAGAGATTTAGCTAAATCTATAACTGGAGTTTGGTAGTTGGGTAATAAGTCAGGATTATCATAAGCTAGCGCCGGAGGCGAGTGCATCACCCACATAGACCCAGCTAGAAAAAATGCAGCAATACATACCAGAGTTCTTCGCCAAAAACAAGACTGCATGGACGTTCTTATACAAATATAGACAGTAGAAGTGAACAAGTTGTTTTAAAAGAGTATGGGAAAACTAATACTTCTTTACACTTGTTTACTTTACTCTA
This sequence comes from Anabaenopsis arnoldii, assembly GCF_028331025.1. Lineage (NCBI taxonomy): Bacteria > Bacillati > Cyanobacteriota > Cyanophyceae > Nostocales > Nodulariaceae > Anabaenopsis > Anabaenopsis arnoldii. The sequence continues at coordinate 5,420 of NZ_JAQMUH010000131.1, forward strand.
ATCTAAGGTATTTAAGCAAAGCTCAGTTTTGAAAATGGAAATTAGAGACTGGGGGCTGGGATTGAGAAGTTCCTTTTCCCCCCTACTCCCTAGTCTCTATGCTTGATGGCTTCACGTTGTCTCAAGGTTTGCGGTGCTTGTTCAGTAATTGCTAGTCGTTCAACTCGTCTGGTTGGTTTTGGGCGTGTAAAACTCTTCCAAGCAGTTTTCACACCTACAACCAGGCTACGAGTGCCAATTTGCACATTTTTAACCTGTTTTCTGGCAATGTCGAGGCTTTGGTCAACTTGCTTCACAACTTTACCCGCGCTTTGTACACCTTCGCCGATATCGCCGGTTAAATCTGTGAGTTCCATACCAGTTTTGCGGATGGCAATTAAGGTAGGTGGTAACTCCCGTGAGAGAGTATCAAACAACTTTTCTGCACTACGCGCAGCACGTGCTAACTCCTGCAACGCCGGTATGGCCGCTACTAAAACAGCAGTCAAACTGGTGGCGACTAATAATAAAGACAGTCCCAACCAAAATAAGGGATCAATCACGGTGATGCCATATATAAGCTTTACAATTGCGGGAAAACAGAATGTTAGTCTTTTTGAGCTTGTTGCTGCTTCAGGATTTGGCTTTCGCGTTGACTCGCATCTACACCAGCCGCGATCGCCTCTTGTAGTTTCTCCAGGGTATCATCCCAATTTCTCATGGCGCTGGCAGAAAGACGATCTGCTTGGATTTGTACACTTGTTGATAAATCTTCTGCTAAGTCTGGGATAGCATTAGCAGATTTTTGCAAAATTTTCCGGGTTTCACGCCCTGTGCGCGGGGCTACTAGCAACCCAGTTAAAGCCCCAATAGTAGCTCCGAGCATGAAACCGCCAATAAATAGTCCAGAACGGTTATCAGACATCTGATTATTTCTCTCCTTCTTAGCTGTGATTTTTACCGTGGTCAGTTCAAAGGATTTTATCTAATTTATTGAACCTGACAGGATATCAGTGGAAAATCTTGGTTTTGTTGCTTAATCTTAACCCTATGCCGCCAAAAGAACGACCCCAGAATCCCTTTAATAACAATAACAGACTGATAATTTGACGTACCTGTTGAATTTGTAACTGTAGCTTTTGGTTTCTCTGGCGCAGGCTATAAATTTTTTGCTGGGTGATATCAATATTTTCAGGTGCTTGATACAGTAATGCATGAGTATTTTGTTCATAGGCGTTCAGTTGATCAGCTATGCTCTCTATCCACTGCTTTAGTTTCCACACTCGCCAAGCTATGTAGAGTAGTAACAGTGACATAAGAGTGTTAATTAAGACAACTATCTTTACCATCCTGCTCTGATTTTCTCCTGACTTCATCATAGCCTCAGACCATCAGTATCAATCAGTTGCACAAGGCTTTCTAGCTACAAATCCCAGAGAAAATTTTCTCAGTTGCCAGATTTGGCTGATCAAGCTACTGTGGAGAGCTGCTATTGCTTCTTAGGATCTTCAGATAACGGGAAATATGATTGAGGTTGGTTCATTGGTGCAGTCCCAACAAAACTATTTGGGAGTAGGAAAAGTGACTGAGATATCTCAACCTAATGTGATGGTTGAGTATTTCTGCTCAGGAGGTCAACGCCTCCAAAAAACTTTACCTTTAGATTCTCTATCTCAAGTTAGGCTTCAGCCTCAAACTCGATGCTACATTAGCTTACCAACCCAGGATACATGGTTAATTGGCCGAATTTGTAACTGGGATGAAGATACAGAAATGTATCAAATTGATTTACCCGACAAGAAAACTACAATTGCCACGGAACAAGAAATTTATGTCCGTTGTAATATCCCCATTACAGACCCTATTGAAACTCTGGCAATGAAAGGGCATGAAACACCCTACTTTCATGACAGAAGATTAACTTTTGTTAAATCTTTGATTCAGCAACGGGCTGTTAGCCATGGAATGAGAGGGCTGATTTCAGCCAACATTGAACTTTATCCCCACCAAGTCGAAGTTGTTCGCCGGGTACTGGAAGACCCAATTCAACGCTATTTACTCGCAGATGAGGTGGGACTCGGAAAAACTATCGAAGCCGGTGCTATTCTCCGTCAATTTCTTCTGGATGAACCAAAAAAAGGTGCAGTGGTACTGGTTCCCCAATATTTGCTCCCACAATGGCAGACTGAGTTAGAACATAAATTTTACATCTCTCATTTTGGCAAACGGGTGGTGGTGCTGGCGGTTGAAGATATCCATAGAATCAACCAGAAAGCCAATATCGGCTGCTTAATTCTCGATGAAGCCCACCATATTGCAGCTATGGCTACTTCTAGGGATGCAGCCATGCGTCAGCGTTTTGAGTCTTGTAAAAATCTGGCTCATAAAAGCGATCGCTTGCTGTTATTATCTGCTACTCCTGTGCTTAACCACGAGCAGAATTTTCTCGCCATGCTGCACCTGCTTGACCCAATTACCTATAAACTCAATGATTTACCAGGTTTTCGCGCCAGGGTACAAAATTGTCGGGAAATTGGTAGAGTTCTCCTCGGCTTGACAGGAGGTGCAAATAATGTCGATGTTCTCACAACTCACCTCCAGGAACTACGAAATCTGTTGGCTGAGGATGAGTATGTCATCAACCTTTTAAACAATTTAGAAAATTGCTTAAAAGCTCAATCTGCTCAGAAAGATGAAATTATCCGAGCTATTCGTACCCACGTTAGCGAAACCTATCGGCTGCATCGTCGTATACTTCGTAATCGTCGCGCTGCGGTGGAAGATGTCATATTTGATCGGGATGTGACACCAAAAGAAGAATATGATTTAGACGAGCGATCCCTTGATATTCACCAACTGATGGAACAATGGCGTACCGTCGCCCCTCACGAGCAGCAATATCAACGAATTTTTCTATTGTTATTCCTAGCTTCTGGTACTTGGTTAGGGATTTTAGAACAGGTAGTTACCACACGCCTAACAGGTAAAACCCCACCTCAACTTATCCCAGAGTTTCCAGAAAATGATCTTCGCATCTTAACTACAACCCCTAAATTCCCAGGCGAAGAAGAAATTTTACAATCCTGTTTAAAAATTCTGCGTCAACCTCTAGATGAAGGAGAACGCACAGAAAATTTAAACACCGTGCTACTCAATCAGCTAGCTACACACTTCAAAATCCCCAGCAGTGTTCGCAGAAACAAGGCAGAATTAATCACCAGGATACAGCACAGAATTCGCCGCCCCATGCCTGGGGATGTTTTACCAAAAATCGTTGTATTTACCAGTTTTGTACAATCCTGCCGACAAATTGTCCAACGTTTATCTCATAGCTTTGGTGCACAAACAGTCGCCAGCTATCAATTTGGTGAACCACGAGAAAAAGTTGCCCAAAATTTAACTCGATTCCAGAATAACCCCGACTGTTTTATTTTAGTGTGCGATCGCTCTGGGGAAGAAGGACTTAACCTGCAATTTGCCGACTGCTTCATTCACTTTGACATGCCTTGGTCACCTAATCAATTAGAGCAAAGAATTGGCAGATTTGACCGCATTGGCAGCAAAATTGGAGTTCAATCTTTTGCATTGATTGGGCCATACTTGGAAGAAAGTCAACACAATGCTTGGTATCAACTTCTGAAAAATGGGTTTGGTGTTTTTGGTCAATCAATAGCCAGTCTACAATTTTACGTAGATGAGAAACTCCCAGAATTAGAAACAGCTTTGTTCAAATCAAGTGCTGCGGGATTATTAGCCATGATTGACCAGATTCAGCAACAAATCACCGCCGAAACCTTGAAAATTAGCGAGCAGACTGCTCTCGATGAAATTGATATTCTCGATGAAAATACTTGCAAGTATTTTCAAGACCTAGATGATTACGATGCTAATCATCTAGGGATTAAACAAGCAATTGAAGGCTGGATGTGTGATGCATTAGGATTCAAGTTAGTTAATAATCCCAATTCCGCAGAAATTAAGCGTTATCAACCGACAACTCGCACTTTGGTGTCTCTAGACGAGTTGAAAACTTACTTCGCTAATCATAATACAGAACAATTTGGTAGTTACAATCGCCGGGTAGCCAACCAGAATTCAGGTATTAAACTATTTCGGACGGGGGAAGGATTAGTAGAAGCACTCGTCAGCTATATAAACTGGGATGATAGAGGTAAAGCCTTTGCTCTATGGCGCACGGATGAATCTTGGAATGCTACAGCAGGTAAGGAATGGTTTGGCTTCCGATGTAATTATGTAGTCGAAGCAAATTTAGAAGCTGTCAAGCAGGTTTTAACAACCAACAAACTCGATAATTACCAATACGAAACTTTGAAACGGCGTGTTGATGCTTTATTTCCCCCATTGTTAGAAACTATCTTTATAGATGGTCGCAATCATTCCATCAGTATGGTTGAAGATCAATCACTCTTAAATATCCTACAACGACCTTACAAAGATAGGAAAAATGATCAATCTCGGGATTATAATTTGGCAAAAGAACGCTTAGGAGTGATTGATACTTTTGTCGAGCCTAGCCAGTGGAAGGATTTTTGTTATGAAGCGCGTCATCGTTCTCGAGAATTATTGCTACAGCATCGTAAATTCATAAAATTATACCAACAATCTGCTCCAGTCGCCAAGCAGAAATTAAACAAAAAAGTACAGCAATTACAACTGCGACTAAATCGGCAAAACCAAGATTCAGCACTGGCCGAAGAATTAAAAATAGAAATGGCATTGAGTGCGGCCATTTTAGAGGGAATTCATCAGCCCCAGATTCGACTTGATTCTGTCGGTTTTATCATCGTATCTGGGCGAAATCCTCTATAAATCTCCCCAAGATGCTCGAATTTAGCAGGTAAAAAAAGTAGGAACTGCTATAGTTGTGGTAGTCCTGGTTAAATATTCCAGACTCTAACACCCCGGTTGACCACCGGGGTTTTTGGTTTTTAAGAATCAACAAATGAACCCAAATACTTCGCAAATCTCTAAAAATCAAGTAGAATTGCACAAATTAGCTATATATGTCTTCCCACTTTCATCAGGGAGAAAAACATCTGTGTTTATCTGTAGAAATCTGTAGTCAATTAACTATTTCAGATACATCACCTAGAAGAGAACAGCTATAGTGGTTAATAATAAACTAATAGCCAGAAACTGGAGACAACAGCTATTCATCATAAATGGCATAATAAAAACACTGTTTGAGTAACTTTTTGTTAAATCTTTCCATCAAGGAATAATTAATCTTCATAAAGTTATAAATCCTTCTATTAAGTTTTTAATAATACTTGTCTCAGCTTGTATATTGAGCCGTAATCTGCGGACTAAATTGTGTAATCTAAGGAAAGCTAAGCTAATGATAAACTTGAGGTCTTAATGACTCCTAAAATTCTGCGTCAGCTTTGGTCTGTGGTAGAAAATTCTCAAACCAGGATCTTATTGCAGATGGACGATGCTAGCTTGGTGCAATGGCTGGTAAAACAAACTACAAAGCAAGCTTTATTAGATCCCCAAGAAGCCGATTACCTCAGTGATTACATCCAATCTCGGCTGAATCTGATACGGGATATTGCTTATGAGCGACAGTGTTAGAGTTGACATTCTCACAAATGACACAGTCAATAGTCCTAACTATTGACTGTGAACTGTTAACTATGAGTTTTTTTGCGGTAAATAACCTTCAACTAGGCAATCAGACCCGACTACCCGCCAACTAACCCTTTCTAAATTCAGAGCTGTGTTCATCATCGTCAAACCCAAGTCACCTACAGGTGTGGGGGCATGACTACCACCAATGATTTTAGGAGCAATAAAAGCCAGAATCTTTTGTATCGCACCTTGAGCGATCGCACTGGCTGCCAAACTACCGCCACACTCCCATAAAACGCTACAAAAACCGCGGTCGTATAAATGGTTCATGACAAGGTGTGGGGTCAGGGATGCTAACTCTACAACCTCAACCCCTTTTTGGCGTAAGAAATGTTGGAAATCAGGCGAGCTTCCCGGCTCTGTCAACACCAAAGTTTTAGCGTCAGCAGTGTCCCACAGGTGGGCATCTTGAGGTAAGTTGATCTGACGACTCATCACCACCCGCAGGGGATTATGGGATCCTACTTGATGACTGGTTAAGTAAGGATTATCTTTTCGGACTGTATTGCCACCGACAATTATGGCATCACAACCTGCCCGTAGTTGATGAACTTGACTACGGGCATCTTGGTTTGTCACCCAAGCACTGTGACCAGAGCTAGTAGCAATTTTACCATCTAAAGTCATGGCATATTTCAAAATCCCTAAAGGTCGTTTATATAAAATGCGATGGATAAAAGCTTCATTTATCTGATAACAGGCTTCGGCTTCTACCCCGACAACTACCTGTACACCTGCAGCACGTAAACGAGCAATACCTCCTCCAGCAACCAAAGGATTGGGGTCAACTATACCCACAACTACTTTAGCCACACCAGCCGCGATTAAGGCCTCCGAACAAGGGGGAGTACGTCCGTAATGATTACAAGGTTCCAGATTAACGTAAACTGTGGCACCACGAGCGTGATTCTCTTGAGTTGAGTCCGCGCCAAAACCCGCCGCTTTCAAGGCAAAAACTTCTGCATGAGGCTGACCTGCTCCGGGATGAAATCCTTCCCCAACAATATTTCCATTTTTGACAACAACCGCCCCCACTAGAGGATTAGGTGAAGTCCGTCCCAAAGCACGGACAGCCAGTACCAAACACCGTTGCATCATAGCCCGGTCAAAGTCACTGCCTATTCTGGGGTTCTCTGGTGAATTCGATTGAACCGGCGAAAGCGCCAGTCCTGACTTCTCAGTTCGCAATATCAGCCCATTGTCCTGAGGATTAGGGGCAAGAGATACAATAGGGTAGGTTTCACGCGAATTATCCATAATTTTGGGCGGTAATTTCAATATTTTGCACGCTAGCTGTTGTTACAAAGATGTAGGTTCAAAGCCCCTCGGCTTTAGCCAGGGGATGAAAACGACGATGCAGGCTTTAGCCCGCTTTCCCGCTGTCAAGTTTTAGACGATCTATCCATTCTTCAATTAAAGCGGTAATTGTTTTATCTTGTTGCACTGCATATAAAGCTAATTTATGCTTTCTACGTGCTGAGAGTCTAATTGTCAATACTTTTTCTTTCATCAGTGTATATACAATGTTATTGCATTTATGATATTAAAGTTCACTGATAAGATGGTTTAGTTGTACGGATAAATGTGGAATATAAATCCAATGAAATCACGGCAATTCCGGCATTATTTAGAGTTAATGGAGATAGCAGGGTCAATTATCAGCATTGAGTCCATGGGAACTCAAACGGAGATTGCCCACAAGATTATCTTTAAAAAAGCTTATCTTTTGGCACTCAAGGCTAATCATCCCACCTTATATCATCAAGTAAAACAATGGTTTGAAACGGCATTGGTACAAAATTTTCAGGGTGGAGAAGGGACATCATCGTACTGAAATTCGTTAAGTTTGGTCAATTGCTGTCTCAGCTTCTCAACGCTCTTAATTGTGAATCAACCTAAGAGGATGTTTGATAAGTCATGATTAGTGTATCAACTATTGTTTGACCCCACCCCCTTCCTTACAAGGGTAGGTTTTTAATATGATCTGTGAAGGCAAGACTACCGAAGACAAGGAAGGAAAGTGGACAAGGAAGATTTTATACGGACAATGGTC
>NZ_JAQMUH010000132.1:0-30409 GCF_028331025.1 Anabaenopsis arnoldii
ATCCGAAAAGGCTTACCGTATAAGGGAAATAATGTTGGTTATTGAAGAAAATGCCTGAATATTCCTTCTTAATCTCTGTTCGGTGTGTTCCCTGTTCCCTGTTCCCTCGAACCAGTTGTTAAATTAGCATAACAAGTACGATAGAGCCATTTTTTTGACCAATTTAACCGTTAATGCAGAAGGAAGTTATGGCAGTATTATATACATTCATTCGTCCGATCTCATAGGACTTTAGTAATATTTTTCCTGTTTTAACGGCCCAGCCAAGTTTTAACTAAGTCCAGAAGACTAGAACCACCCCAAATTAGAGCGATCAAAATTGAAATAGTCAAAATTGCGCCGAAAAGACACATGATTAAACCACCTAAGGTAATTGCTCCGTCATCTTCGAGCAAACCAAAGCTAGTGACAAAAACTCCCATCGCTGGGAGAGTATTGGTTCCCGGAACCGGAATCATCATGGAAATTGCCATCAAGGCGATCGCACTACCAATAGTGATTTTACCTGGTAGAGTGGTACAAATATAAGTCAAACGCGGACGGGAGATGGATTCAATCCTTTGGAGCCAAGGATTTCCTGCTTGTAAAAATTTCTGGACTGTTGTTAGTTTTATGGGGTAATTCATCATTTTGGGGGGTAACCAGGGGATTTTCGCCCCTATAATTAGCTGTACAGCCAGCAAAAAAATCAGGATACCGAAAGGAATGGAGTAACCAGGCGCAGGAACGGGTAAAGCCGAAGGAAGGGACAGAATCACCAGTAAAAACCCAAAAACTCGCTCTTTGGCTAGGAGCAGAATTTCTGCCAAGGTCACTTCAGGGGATTGGTGATCATCAAAAAAGTAGCGTTGTAACTCTTGGGATAGTCTAGCCATAGATGAGCAAATCTGAGTGAATTTGAATCAAATAAATCAAATAGATGGAGGTACTTTCGGCAAAAACAGTGAGAATCTCTCAATGTTGTTTGTGATTGTTGTAACTAGTAACAGCCAGCCTGAGATTACCTTGGTGTTGTGCGAGTAAGCGATCGCCAGCCTCCTTTTCCAAACCAGTCCAGTGCATGAGTAACGCTAGCTTAACCCACTTCCCACTACGTTCGAGTAAAAAACCGGCAGCTTCGCGACTTAAACCTGTTAAGTCTTGTAACATTCGTAGAGCGCGATCGCGTAACTTGTGGTTAGTTACTGCCACATCCACCATGCGATTACCATAAACTTTACCCAGCTTCACCATCACCCCAGTAGATAGGATATTTAAGGCTAACTTTGTCGCGGTACCAGCCTTTAAACGAGTTGAACCAGCCAGGATTTCCGGACCAGTTAATAAGCGAATATCAACATCAGCATCAATGCGCACCTGTTCTGTAGGTACACAAGCCATGAAAATGGTGCGAGAACCACGTTGACGGGCTGCATTGAGCGCTCCATGAACAAAAGGAGTAGTTCCCCCCGCAGTAATACCCACTACTACATCTAGTTGAGTCACCTGTCGTTGAGCAATAGCCGCCTCACCATCTTCGCTACGGTCTTCTAAATCTTCAGAACTGCGCACCAATGCACCAGCACCACCGGCAATAATACCCTGTACCAATTCTGGGGGGGTACAAAAAGTAGGTGGACATTCAGCAGCATCTAACACACCTAACCTGCCACTAGTTCCTGCCCCCACATAAAATAAACGTCCTCCCTGACTCAAACGTTCTGCGGTTAAATCAATAGCTTGAGCTAATTGAACTTGAGCAGCCGCCACTGCCGCCAGGGCCTTTTCATCTTCCCGATTAAACAAATCCACCAACTCAATAGAATTAAGCTGGTCTAAGTTAAGACTATGAGGATTTACCTGCTCAGTTAATAGATAGCTGCGTTCCTGTAAATTTGACATGGCCGACATCTTGTATAAATTGTATTAAAGCCTTTTTCAGTCTCATGAAGTACACACCAATTCCCTGTTCCCTCAAACTAAAAAAAATTGTACCTCACGAGCATGGGAAATGCTATATTGAAACCTTTCTTCCCCCATTCCCCAATTAACTCACAATAATCCTTCTAATTGACGACGGATTTTTTCTAGTTCAGAATCAGACATTTCTGGTGCTGCTGGTGGGACTTGCTGAGAACGGTAGTCCTCACTAGCATCCGACAGTTGCCAGTCAGTATGATCCAAGTTAATTTCTGGGGGTATGATTAAATCACTGTTAGCCGGAATAATTTCCCATTCATAACCAGCACTTTCACAAAAATCCTTAATTTCCTCAGCATCGAGCATTTCCACCGTCGGGGTAGGGAAATCCTGAGCTTCCAGTAATAAAGCAAAGCGCAGAGCATCATCTTCTGACTCAAACATCAAAATTTTATTGCGTACACCTCGGGAATGGGACGCGGAAGCATCAGCCACCCGAATTGAGTGAATGCCTTCATTTTCGGTGTTAACATTGAAAATTAATACAAAAACACGCATGGGCGTAATCATCTATCTTGTGTTTAGGAATCTACCTAATATTATTAAAGGTTTCAGCGGTGCATCTGAAAAACAGACAGCTATAAGATTAAATTTATTCAGATTGTTGATATGGGGGGGTGCCAATCCCATTCCCCAAATCAAAAATAGGTTTTGTATCCTGGAAGAGGCGATGGCTAACACCACGCCCCCAATGATAAGAATTTATTTCATTAGTCACCGGGTACATCCAGCCAATGGCTAAGGCCATGCTCCCCTATCAGCAAAACCATAATGAGTAAATCTCCCCATCAAAATGATCATTCCCATTCATCCCCTCACAAGAAACGCCACAAGACTCACCCCAGGCGTTTGTGGTTGGGCGCTTGGAGTCGCGGTAGCATTGTCCTGAGCGGACTGTTGCTAGTGCCAATGACCTTGTTAGCAGGGGGTGGTATATGGCGGTTGCAGCATTTCCTCCACAAAGAATTAACACCCCTAGCCGCAACCAGCATCACCAACACACTCAACCGTCCAGTCAACTTGGGAGAAGTTACAGGTTTTTCCTTGACAGGGTTACAATTTGGTGCATCTAGCATCCCTCCTACACCCACAGACCCAGACCAAGCTGTAGTGGATGCTGTGGAAGTGGGTTTTAACCCGTGGCAATTAATTTTTCAGCGTCAACTTCAGCTAGATGTCACCCTAGTTAACCCCAATATTTACATTGAACAAGATGATCAAGGGCGCTGGATTACTACTAAAATTTCGCCGCCTCGTCAAGCAGGTTTGATTAAAACTGATTTAGACAAACTCCGGTTTCGCAATGGCCAGTTGGTATTGAAACCCCAACCGGCAGATGATCAAGTCCAAGATCAGACTGAGAAATTTTCTATTACTCCTGTAGGATTTTCACAAATTAATGGCACTGCCCAACTCTTAGAAAAAAACCAACTGATTAAGTTTCAACTTAGGGGTGAAGCGGATAGTGGGGGGAGTGTTGCTATTCAAGGAGAGGTGATTCCCCAAACATTAGCATCTAAATTACAACTGCGCTCGCAAGATTTATCCGCAGATCAAATTACCGACCTGATCAAATTACCTTTTGACTTACAAACAGGTAAAGTTAATGGCAACTTGCAGATTCAACTCACCCCAGACCAGCCCCAGCGTGGCATCCCAGGGAAGCTAGTCTTAGACGGCTCCGCCCACTTGCAAGGGGTAACAATGCAAATTGCCAAGACACCGCAACCTTTTCTAAATACCCAAGGACTCATCCGCTTCCAAGGGAGGCAGATAAAACTAGATAATGTTGCTGGTAACTACAGCAAAATTCCTCTAGTAGCTACAGGAATCATTGACCTGGATACAGGCTTTAAATTAACAGGGCGTGTCAATACTGTCAGTGTGTCCCATGCTCAAGAAAGTCTCAACATCAAAGTGCCAGTAGATGTAAGGGGACAGTTACAAGCTGACTTGCAACTAGTTGGCCCCATAACTAAACCAGTCCTCTCAGGGTCAGTATCTACTGCCAAAACCGCCCTTGATAAAATAGATTTTAATTATATTACTACTAAATTTGAATTTATTCCACATAATAATTTATTTAGCTTGAGAAATATTCAGGCAGAACCCGCAGTTGGTGGAAAAATAAAGGGATTTGGCGAAATTACATTAGGAGCAACACCCCAATTAGATTTTAATTTTGCAGCTGAGAATATTTCCGGGGATGCGATTGCGCTTCGCGCTGCACCGGAGGTAATGGCACAACTTTATGAAACAATACTACCCTCTAAGAAAACATTATTTCTTGGTACTGTTTCCGCCACAGCCCAATTGAGTGGTGCTGCTGATAATGTGCAAACTCTAGTGAAATGGCGAGCCAATGAAGCCACCTATCCTGCGAGCGGTGAAACCATTCTCGCCCCAGATGGTACTGTCGCCTTTCGCAATGTACTCTTAAATGTGGCTGGTGGTATGGTGCGAGGTTCTGGTAATTTTGCCAATGGGGTTTGGCGAGGGGATATGCAAGCGGCCAGTGTCGGCTTGAAACCTTTTGTAGATCAAAATCAACTGCAAAATATCTCTTTGACCGGCGCAGCGTTTAATGGTCGTGTGATCCTCGAAGGCAGGGTAGAACCATTTCAAATTGCCACCATTCGCACCGAGGATGCCAGAATTAACATTGCTGGAGGCACAATTGCAGTTTCCGATGTCCAGTTGCAAAACCAAGAGTTTTCCGCTCAACTAGTTGCTAATGGTGTGAGACTAGCGGACATCTTCAAAGAATCTCCCCCGTCCTTGGATGGCTCCTTGGCGGGTAAGTTTCAAATAGTAGGTAACACAGAGAACTTTGCACTCAATAGTTTAAGTGGCACTGGTGAGGGACGGCTGAGTCTCCCCGGTGCCACTATAACAGCTTCTAAGATTCAATTAGCTAACGGTTTATATCAAGCAAAACTGCAAACTACTAATCTGCCTTTGCAACAGTTGCTAGCAGTACCATCTAAATTCCAGGGAGGGTTAACTGGTCAATTAAATGTAGCCGGGTCTGTTTATTCCTTTGGACTAGCAACTATTCAGGCACAGGGTGAAGGACAGTTAAATGTTGCAGGGGGTAAGATTAGGGCTGCTAATATCCAAGTAGCTAACGGTGGCTATCAGGTGCAATTTGATGCGGCAGGGGTGGAATTAAATCGGTTCAATCACCAGTTCCGCGGTGATTTGGCTGGTAAGTTCGAGGTGTCAGGTATCTTGGGGTCTACAACTTTAGCTGATGTGCGCGGGTCGGGACAAGTGGAATTGTCTCGCGGTATCCCTGCTATTGAAAGACCTTTGAGTGCCGCAGTAACTTGGAATGGTGAAAAGCTGGCTATTCAAGAAGCTACTGCTACTGGGTTAAATATCAGTGGTGATATATTTACTAATGCTCAAATCCCTGGTATACCGAAAATTACTGACTTAAATCTCCAAGTCCAGGCGCATAATTATAACCTAGAACATTTACCCATGAGTCTGCCTAATCAATTGGCTGTGGCGGGAAATCTGGATTTTAAAGGACAAATCACTGGGAATTTACCTTTACCTAATGTGACAGGAAAGGTGGGTTTACGAGATTTGGTTGTACAAAATGTCGCTTTTGAACCTTTGTTAACTGGAAATATTCAGTCAGCTAGGGGTGGCGGTTTGAGTTTAGATTTGACGGGAAATAGAGATAGGATTGCCTTAAGCTTAGATGCTCAAAATCGCCCCCAACGGTTTTTAGTTAAGCGGGAACAGTCCTTAGCTACAGGTGAAGCACAAGGAGATGATTTGGCTGTTAAGGTGGCTAACTTTCCTTTAGACATTTTAAATTTGAGACCATCGCCAAATCTGCGCCTAGGTCCTGGTACGGTGAGGGGGGTGTTGACTGGGGATTTACTTCTGAATCAACAGACTTTGACAGCTAGAGGGAATTTAGCAGTGGTATCTCCACAAGTTGGCTGGATTAAGGGCGATCGACTAGGGTTGGAATTCCGCTATGGTGATGGTGAAGCTACAGTGATCAGCAGCGAACTGGTCAAAGGCCAGAGTCGTTATGCTATGCAGGGCAATTTTGCTCAAACTCCCCAAGGTCCCCAACTCCAAGGTAAGTTGAATGTCACCCAGGGTGATATTCAAGATGTGCTCACGGTAGCGAAAATATTGGAATTACCAGATTTACAAGGGGGTGCTGTTATCCCCTCTACCTATGGTACGGCTAGAGATTTGACAACTCAACACAGGGGATTAAGTCAAACGACTCCTTTATTAAACCAACTGGAACACTTTGATAAAATCGATTCCGAGTTGACAGCACAAGCTGAAGAACGCCTCAAATCTAGTCCTATACCAGATTTGGCTGATTTAAAAGGAATTTTTGAGGGGGAGATGGCTTTAGATACTACCAACCCCGGGGGTTTATCAGTAGAATTTAATTTGAAGGGTGAAAATTTTACCTGGGGTAAAAAAGCAACCAGTCGTTTTTATAGTTTTGACAACATCATTGCCCAAGGTAATTTCCAAAATGGTATTTTGCAATTAAGACCATTACGAATTTCTGTAGACAATAGCCTTTTGTCTTTTACAGGTAATATTGGAGGTGATGATCAATCAGGTCAATTACGGGTGAGGAATTTTCCGGTACAGTTAGTAAATAATTTCCTCAAGCTCCCAATAATTGGTGTTTCAGGTAATCTCAATGGTAGTGCTGCGTTAGCCGGGAGCATTGCTAATCCTCAAACCAAAGGGGATTTGGAAGTTACAGAAGGAACATTAAATGGGGTTTCGGTGGAGTCAGCTAGAGCCAGTTTCAGTTATGCTGATGGACGCTTCAACTTTGGCAGCACTGTTTCTATTGTGGAAAGCCAGCCAATTAATATTACTGCCAGTATCCCCTATCAGTTACCTTTTGCCTCAGTCTTACCAGATAACAATCAAATTAGTCTGGATGTTCAGGTGAGAAATGAGGGATTAGCAATATTAAACCTGTTGACTAATCAGGCGGTGTTTGAAGGGGGCGAGGGAGACGTAGATATTGCAGTGCGCGGTACTCTTGAAAAGCCAATAGTAAATGGTATTGCTTCTGTAAAGAATGCTACTTTTGCCTCTGATTTACTACCGGAAAAAGTCAAAGGTGTTACCGGAAAAGTACTGTTTGATTTTGACCGCATTTTAGTAGAAAACCTCGAAGGTCAGTTCAGCCGAGGTAAAGTCGTAGCATCCGGAGAAATTCCCATTTTCAACAATGCACAACCGAATTTGGAGAATCCCCTGACTGTTAATATTGGTGAGTTAGTTTTGAATCTGGATGGCTTGTACCAAGGAGGTGCTAGTGGCAATTTACAGATTACTGGTTCGGCTCTCAACCCGGAAATTGGCGGTCAAGTGAATCTATTCAACGGTGAGGTTTTATTAGCTGCTGCTAACCCACCAGATGCTAAAAATAGTAAAGCTGCAAAAGCTTCTACCCGGAAATGGTCATCCTCTCTCCAAGAACCTACTCTCAGTCCAGGGGTTATATTTAATAATTTAGCTCTGGAACTCGGTAAAAATGTCGCAATTATTAATCCACCTCTTCTGAGCTTTACGGCTTCAGGTGACTTAACGGTGAACGGTTCCTTTACTAAACCAATACCCGATGGGACTATTAGGTTAGAAGAAGGTCAGGTGAATTTGTTTACTACACAGTTTAACCTGGCTCGTGGTTACCAACATACAGCCACCTTTAGAGGTAGTCAACCCCTTGACCCAGAATTAGATGTGAGGTTAGTCACTAAGGTACTAGACCTAGTTCAGAGTAGTGATTTCACACGCCCTAATGGTTTGGGGTTAGCAGCTTTAGAGAGTGTTCAAGTTGAGGCCAATGTCCAAGGTTTTGCCAGTCAATTAAATGAAGTCCTGGAACTGACAAGCAGCCCATCGCGATCGCAAACTGAAATTGTCGCTTTGTTGGGGGGTGGGTCGATCAGTGGTCAGGGAGGTAGAGATACTACTTTAGGCCTGATTAATATTGCCGGATCTGCGGTATTTAGCAATTTGCAGTCAGCTTTTAACGAGCTTGGTAGTGCTTTTGGCTTAACTGAACTGCGTATATTTCCGACTATTCTTTCTCAGAATCCCGAAGCCGGAAGAAACAATTCTACCTTGGAATTGGCAGCAGAGGCTGGTATTGACATTTCTCCTAAGGTTTCTGTTTCCAATATTAAAATTTTGACCGCCAAAGATCCTTCACAGTGGGGTATAAACTATCGAATTAGTAACCAATTTCGTCTACGTGCTTCCACTAATTTAGAGGATGACAGTCGTGCTGTAGTGGAGTTTCAAACGCGATTTTGAACTGACTCCAAGGGGAAAAAAAGAAAAAATTGTGAAAAATTTAGTGTTAATTTATACGATTTGTCCTGGGGATAGTTGTTATACTCATATTTAGGTTCTACCTGGGAATTATTGAAGTGGCTCTGCCACTTCATTTTTATAGAAATTTGCCTATACTAATCATTAGATTTGCTATCGCGCCACGTTGCAGGGGGTTCTCTGATTTCACTGTGCGATCGCGCTAATTGCCAAGTCTTTAACATCAGGGGTTTTTGTTGTTCCAGATGGTTAACAAATTGTATAATTGAATGGTCTGCTTTGATGGGAGTTTTCAAATCAAAATTAATGGTTTGAAAAATTTTTAGATAATCTTTAATCCAATATCTAGCTGCAATTTTAGTCAGCCACAGCAAGACGCGATTATATAACCAACCGGAAATATCCCCACGTTTCTGACTAATCAGTATAACTTTACCTTCAGATTTGCTCCCTTCCAAGAGGCGTAGAGCCACCATAATGTGAACTTGGAATAAATTCGTCCGCACAGTCACAATGTTAGTGCTACCATACCAATAGCAGATATTCTGGACAATATTTTTACACAAAGGACGAATCAGCCGGAATAAAATTGAACTTTTAGCGATAGATATTGTATTGCTGAAGATAATAGCATTTTGATTAATTTCTTGGTTGTCAAAATTAATTTTTGATGCTAGTTTGTGAACTGTATTAAAATGTTGGGCATCAATAGGATTAATCATCACCGCGTTAGGGTGAGAGTTAACCAAGAAATCATTACCAAAAGCCACATCACATTCCTTGTTTTCTAACTCTGGAACAAAGGGTAAAGGTTGTTTGGGTATGTCTCCAGTCCAAACCCAAATCATGCCATATTTCTCAGCGGTTGGCCAAGTTTTTAACCTGACGGCAATAGGCTGATCTAAACAGGGAATATTAACACAGAATCCTTGTTCATCAAACTGCCAATGATGGAAAAAACAGCGCAGTTCATTACCCTCAACCTTCCCTTGAGCCAGGTGAGCGCCCATGTGGGGACAGTAAGCATCAACGATTACTGCTCTTTTATCTTTACCACGGTAAATCGCCAATTCTCTACCCAAAACTTTGACAGGCTTTACCTCTTTGACCCGCAGTTTTTTTGATGGTATCACCCAGTACCATCCCTCAACAAAACGTTCAGGATGATTAAAAATTCTCGGTTTATGGGTTGAAATCAGGTTCTGCTTAACATTCATGTTCTAGTTTCGCTTGAAGTGAAGCGGTTAATCTAGAAATAACATGAGAATTTGGGAAAAACGGTTAATTTCAGTACCGAGAAACATAGTTGTACCAGTAAATTAATCAAGATAAGTCTTCTGTTGATATCACATTGAAGCGAGGGAATAAAATTGTTATTTTTTTGTTAATTAAATATAAAATAATTACTAGATAGATACCCGAATCTTGTACCTAGTCCTGAAGGATGTTATAGTTAGCAGGAGAATGGGTAAACTCTACCGTGTTACATCAGGATAAAAAACTGTTTTTAATTGGTCAGGTAACAAGTCTGAGTGGAATTGCCATCAGAACAATTCGCTATTACGAAAGTTTAGGCTTAATCAAATCATCAGGACGCACAGAGGGAGGTTTTCGCCAATTTTCCCTAGATGTGCTCAACCGGTTAGCTTTCATTAAAAGAGCCCAAAGTTTAGGTCTAAGTCTGGAAGAAATTGGCGATATTCTAGCTGTTTATGACCAAGGAGAACCCCCCTGTGGCGAAATTCAAGAAAAGTTAGTAGAAAAACTGTCCCGGATTGATAGCCAAATTGCTCAGTTATTGACTTTACGTGGACAAATTGGGGACTTATTGGCTGGATGGCACCATAAACCAGATCAGCAAGAGGATAAAATTTGCCCAATTATCCAATAACAGTATGGGAAGTAGATGTACAGGTTAATCTTCACCCAAAAATTCTTGATCTTCTAGGTAACGAATAGCCAAGCCATCAACCACCTTCACTACTCCTTTAGTATAGGTGGCTGCGTTGTGTGCTGCTCTCCACGCTCCCCAATTGGGAACAAAGCCGGTGAGGGTAACTCTACCATTTTCCACTACGACATTGACATCTTCAGCTTCAACAAAGGTGTTGCGTTCTAAAGCATTCTCAATAGTTCTGGCAATTTCTTCATCTTCTGGTCTCTTAGTGGGGACAACAGCTAGTTCATTGATAATATCAATTACTCCGGTAATGGCGTATGCTATGTCTTGCGCCTGAAATTTTTTCCAATAAGCGTCTACTGTCCCCCGCAAAGTTAGTAACCCACCGATAACGCTCACATCAATTTTGTTAGCATCAATATCTGGATCCCAACTAAGAGCGTTGGCTACATTGGATGCGATTTCTTCATCTATGGGAACAGGAATTGTACTAGGATACTGCACTTGTAAATGATTAATTACCTCCGATATTCCCGGTATTTCTTTTGTATCTTGTTCTGCTATGCTTTTGGCTCGATAACTAGGTACTGTTCCCCGTAGGGTGACTTTGGTATGATCAACAGTTACACCTACATCTGCCGCATTTACACGGTCGTCCCAATGCAGTTTTTCTACAACTTTAGCTTGGAGTTCTTCATCTATGGCTATAGTCATAATTACACCCGTTTAATTGCTGTGTTCTCAGTGCAGCCGCCTTAACTGACTCTAATATTAATTAGATTTGCTTTTCCTCTCTCCTGGGAGATGTATTGAAAATTTTGATTTATATACTTAGGTAAGATACCGAATTTATGGGGAAGTGAAACAATATTCAGCCCGCGTGGGCGAGCTGAATGTGTACTTAGTAAGATACAACTAGTGTTTCATCGGTGACTTTGGTATATTGGGTGACGATTTCTCGGAAGAATTGACCCTCAATAGTTTCCTGGTCTAACAATAAATCAACTAAATATTCCAAAACTTCGCGGTGATCTTGTAATAGTTGTTTTGCTTGTAGGTAGGAACTGTTGACAATTTCCCGGACTTGAGAATCAATTTTGGCGGCAATTTTTTCAGAATACTCTGATTTACTCATCCAGTCGCGCCCCAAGAAGACTTCACTGCTTTGATTTTCTAAGGACAATAATCCTAAATCAGACATCCCAAACCGTGTTACCATTTGTCTGGCCATTGTTGTAACTTGTTGCAAATCATTACTTGCACCTGTTGTTACTTCTGGCTGACCGAAAACAATTTCTTCGGCGGCGCGACCCCCCAATGTGGCGATAATTTTGGCTTTGATTTGAGAGCGGGAAATTAACCCCTGTTCTTCGTTGGGTGTAAACCAAGTTAGTCCTAGTGCTTGACCCCGGGGAATGAGTGTCACTTTCTGAACTGGGTCATGGTCTTTGAGTAGTGTGCCGATTAGGGCGTGTCCCACTTCATGGTAGGCTATGAGGCGCTTGTTTTTGCTATCGACTAAGGCCGTACCTTCCATACCTGCTACGACTCTATCTATGGCATTATCTATTTCTAGAATGGTAATTGCTTCTTTGCGTCTTCTAGCAGTGAGAATGGCTGCTTCATTGAGTAAGTTGGCTAAATCTGCACCCGTAAAACCAGGAGTTCGCCGCGCGATCGCATCTAAGGATACACTAGAGTCAATCTTTTTATTGCGTGAGTGGACTTGCAAAATTTCCGCACGTCCTTTGAGGTCTGGAGCGTCAACCATCACTTGTCGGTCAAAGCGTCCGGGTCTGAGCAATGCTGCATCTAAGACATCAGGGCGGTTAGTCGCAGCAATAATAATAATACCTGTGTTACCTTCAAAACCATCCATTTCGGTGAGCAGTTGGTTGAGAGTTTGTTCCCTCTCGTCGTTACCGCCACCGATACCAGTCCCCCGCTGTCGTCCCACTGCATCGATTTCATCGATAAATATTAAGCAGGGGGCGTTTTCCTTAGCTTTTTTAAATAAGTCCCGGACGCGGGACGCACCTACCCCCACAAACATCTCTACAAATTCTGACCCGGAAATACTAAAGAAAGGTACACTAGCTTCCCCGGCGATCGCTTTTGCTAGCAAAGTTTTACCAGTACCCGGAGGGCCGACTAATAAAACTCCTTTGGGAATGCGCGCACCTACAGCAGTAAATCTTTCTGGTTGCTTGAGGAAGGTCACCACTTCTGCTAGTTCTTCCTTGGCCTCTTCCACCCCAGCCACATCATCAAACTTGACACCAGTTTTTGCTTCCATTTGAAAGCGAGCGCGAGACTTGCCAAAATTCATGGCTTGATTAGAAGCATTGGCGGAGCGTCGGAGGAATAATAACATTAAAGCCACCAGTGGTAAAATCCACATGAGGTTAATTAACAGTCCCACAGCTAACCTGCTGTTAGCAGAGGAAACCTGACCAAAATCTACGTCTTGTTCTATGAGTGTGTTAATTAACTCAGTGTTTTTTGCTAACAGCCTGACTCTTATTGGTGGTGCATCAGGAGCTTGTCCCTTGAGATAAACCTTGGCTATCTGTTCGGTTTCGTCCAGCTCTACTTTTTTTACTTCCCCTTGTTTAGACTTATTAATTAACTGACCATAAGTCAGGGAGTCGCCCTCGGCTTTTTGCCCCCAGGCGGGAGTACCCATAAAAATACCTGGTAACATCAGTAAACTGGCGACTAAGGCAGCTGTACGCTGTTTTCTCAATGACTTTTTCCCGACATTTTCCATAATAATTACCCTTTGTCTAGTGGCATTAGCTGCGCCCTGAATTTATGCCTATGTTTTCGGCAAAAATTACTCTAACCAGAAATTATTATTTTATTATCTAGTCTAACTTCTAGACTAAGCTTAACCCACTAACTCTAGTTTCTTTGCCCGGGTATGGAATATTTGCCCATAATTCCCCGCCTAGCAGCCCAGACAGATGGGTATTAATTCCTCAGATATACTCCTATGGTAGTTCAGTCCGATTCTGTGGCATTTGACGAGAGAAATATAAATATGTATTATATAAAATAAACATAATCGTAATGACTCCGCCTTTACTATATGGTGGTGTTATATTAATATCTTGACTTTATGGGTGAATTATGGTAAGTATAGTTGGTATTGGTGGTAGTTTAAGACCTGATTCCTACACCCAGAAAGCTTTACAAGTAGCAGCACAACGGGTAGAAGCCTTGGGCGCTGAGGTGGAAGTTTTAGATTTGCGCCAGTTAAATTTACCATTTTGTCATGGGGGAAAAGATTATTCCCAATATCCCGACGTGCAAAGGTTACGTGATACTGTAACTGGGGCTGATGGCTTGATTTTAGCCACACCGGAATATCATGGCGGTCTGAGTGGTGTTTTAAAAAATACTCTGGATTTGATGAGTTTTGATGAACTCTCTGGTAAAGTGACCGGGATGATTAGCGTCTTGGGAGGTCAGGCTAATAGCAATGCACTTAATGACCTACGCTTGATTATCCGAGGGGTACATGGCTGGGTGATACCAGAACAAATTGCTATTGGCAAAGCCTGGGGTGCTTTTAGTCCCGAAGGTAAGCTATTAGATGAAAAGCTCTCGGAAAGATTTGACCAATTTGCTCAGAGTTTAGTTGATAATACTCGTAAGTTACGAGGAGTTGATTAGATATCGTCAACACCGAGAGGCTCAGATCCCCGATTTCTTTGATAAGTCGGGGGTTTTTATATTATTTGGGTTCGTGATTTTCACTGAATTTAAGCAAATATCTAGAAAATTAGCTATTTAATAGCATTTAAATTTAAATAAACTTTTTACTAAATAAATTAAATGAACTTGGTTTAATTCGTACTTTTGGTAAAAATTATCAGTTTAAAATTGGTAATAAAACAAATTTACCAGCAGAAATTATAGTTGCTGCTTGTTTGGAGTATGCGAGTCGGGTAAATTACGGCGGCAATACCATTAATATTTCTAGTTTACTTTATAATGAAGGTACTCCAGGTATGGCTTTTAAACTGACAAAAAACGTGAGGATTAAAAGATTATGATGTTAACCCAGCTATTATTAATTTAGCTAAGAATCAATTTGATATAAAAAAGCCTTTGTATTGCTTTAACGCTGAAGACCAGCAAGATTGTAACGCCATTATTTTACATCCAGATTGGGTAGAATATTTAGAAGAAAATTACACAATAGTTAGGGGTTGGGTATCTTGGGAATGGTTAAATTATATGCAGCAACAAAACCCTAGTATTCCCAATGTGGTTAATAAATTATTTATGCCACAACAAAGAGATTCTTTAGCAAATCAAACTAAATATTGGAAAACTATTTTAGATCATCAGGATATTAAATGTATTTATTCTCAACTTCAATTAAATAAGGATGAAATCTCATTAGATCATTATTTGCCTTGGTCATTTGTTGCTCATGATCAACTATGGAATTTAATTCCAACTACAAAATCTGTTAATTCTTCTAAATCTAATAATATACCATCTGAAAAATATTTTTCTAATTTTGTTAAGTTGCAATATTTAGGCTTAGATATTTATCATCAAAAAGTTTCTCAGAGTAAATGGTTAAATGATGTTGAATCTTTTGTTGCAGAATTGAAAGTTAATCAAGCCAATGATTTATTAAATTTAGAAATTCTAACTAATGCTTACGAAAAAACTATCCAACCATTAAGTTCTTTAGCAACTATTCAGGGTTTTAGTGCTAATTGGGTTTACGCTGAGAAATAATGAACCAACATTAGTAATTTGGTTGGCATATAGTGAAGAACTTTGTGAACAAGCGGTTACAGAATTTCAAAAAGCATGGGACTGTATAGGCGATCGCACCATCTCAACTTACCGCTTCTGGGGTAGCCATGATTTAGATTTAGAACAGGCTGAAGATGATTTAATAGTAGCAGGATTAGCCAAAGTATACAACAACGCCGCTCAAAAGAGTATTGGCTTTATTTCAAAAAAAACTCTGCGTACCTCCGCGTTACCTTTGCGTACCTTTGCGTTTAAAATACTCAAAAAATGACTACACAAGAAAAGATAATTTACCTTGATTATCATGCAACTACTCCCGTTGATTTGAGAGTAGCCGAAAAAGTCATGTATTATATGACTAATGCCTTTGGTAATGCTAATAGTGTAGATCATATATATGGAGATGAAGCAGCACAAGTTGTTAAACAAGCCCGTGAACAAATAGCCGAATTAATCAATGCTGCACCCAAAGAAATTATTTTTACTTCTGGTGCAACAGAAAGCATTAATTTAGCCATTCAAGGTTATGTTTCCCAACAGCATCACCCATGCAAAATCATTGTTTCCCCAGTTGAACACAAAGCCGTTTTAGATACTTGTGCTGCATTAGCGAAAAAAAAGTTAGTTGAAATAGTTTGGTTAAAAGTCAATCAACAAGCTCAAATTGATTTAGAACATCTGGAAAAAGTCTGCGCTGATGGTGCTTCACTAATCTGTGTGATGGCTGCTAATAATGAAGTGGGTACAATTTATCCTATCTCAGAAATTGGGGCGATCGCATCTTCCTACAATATTCCTTTTCTCTGTGATGCTTCCCAAGCAGTGGGTAAAATTCCCATCAACTTTCAAGACTGGGGTATTACCTATCTAGCGATTTCTGGACACAAACTTTATGCGCCCAAAGGAGTTGGTGCATTAGTCGTCAAAAAAGGTCATCACCTGCAACCTATTATATATGGTGGTGGACATCAACAGGGAATCAGATCAGGTACGCTCAACGTCCCCGGAATCGTTGGTTTAGGTGAAGCTTGTCACTGGAGACGCTTGGAGATGGAAAAAGATTTATTGCGATCGCACTTTTGCGAAACCAACTCCAAAACTTGCTACAATCACAAATACCTGATTTAGTAATTAACGGAGACTTAAACCACCGTTTATCAGGTAACTTACATATTTCTATCCCGAATATTCCTAATAGTGCGATTATTGCGAGAGTTAGCCATCAATTAGCCATTTCTACAGGTGCGGCTTGTTCATCGGGTGTTGTTGCACCATCTCACGTTTTACAAGCGATGAATTTTGCTCAAAATCTGATTGAAGGAGCGTTAAGAATTGGTATTGGTAAATTTACCACCAAAGCCGAAATAGAAAAAACATCCTCTCTGATTATCAACGCAGTCAATAAAATTCAGCAACTTCTTTAAACTCTCTCTCAAAAATCAGTTCAGTATCTTCAAGCAGCATCTCAATTACTTCACGTAAATTTTGCTGTCATTCATCCAAAGTTTCACCTTGAGAATGCGCCCCAGGAAATCCATGTACATAACCGACATAAAGATTTTTCTGTGAATCTCTCTAAATTATTGCCGTGAAAGTCTTCATGTAATTTTAACTCCAAACCTCAGTTAAATCCAACACAAATCCAGGTAAAACATCTTCCCCTGATAAACTAACAGGATGATCTAAAACTTCCACATTTCTACCACGACGATAAATTTCCACTCGTTGATTTTTGCGGTCAATCAACCAACCCAAACCAGCACCATTTTCTATATATTCTCTCATCTTAGCTTGCAACTTTTCTAGAGAGTCAGTTTTAGAACGTAATTCCAGCACAAAATCAGGACAAATTGGCGCAAAAGTTTCTTGCTGTTCTAAAGTCAGAGCATCCCATCTTTGTTTATCTACCCAAGCTGCATCAGGAGAGCGATTAGCACCATTGGGAAGACGAAAACCTGTGGAAGAATCAAAAACTTTACCCAGTTTATTTTGACGGTTCCACAGCCAAAGCTGCCCTTCTATATCTAGGTTTTTGTTGCCAGTATCACTGCCGGTAGGTGGCATAATAATTAACTCCCCCGTAGCAGTTCTTTCTAATTGTAAATCTCGGTTAGCGAGTGCCAAATCAACGAATTGCTCATAAGAAACTTGAAGTGTGAGTGTATTTGGGATATTGACAGCAATGGACGGGGTTAAGTTAGGTTGTGTCATCATTCCATCCTGAAACTGTTGCTTACGAAGACGGTTGCATTCAAATTTTCTAGTTACCTTCAGAATAACAACGAAACTTGAGCTATGGGTTCAGGTATCTGGAAAACCTCTCTTCCGCAAGGAACTACGGTGTACACACAAATGATTGAATTACTCCATTTATGTAGGGTGTGTTGTCGCGTAGCGCAACGTACTGGACTGACAAGCTTAAAAAAGTTCATTAGAATTAGGTTGGGTTAAGCGCAGCGCAACCCAACCTACTTCTAATGATGTTGGGTTTCCCAAAACCTCAACCCAACCTACAATTTTTTACTTGTGTGTATATCGTAGCTTGCACAGGAGGGGGGATTAAGTTTCCCAGTCTAATGATGATGATGATGATGGTGACTTCCCGCCAACTGGGGATTAACCGCCATAGCTTCCTGATTCATTAACTCAGCAATATGATCATTCGCCCATTCCGCCGCCATTGCCAAAAACTCTGGATTATCGTTAACACAAGCCATCTGCACATAACTCACATTAGCATACTTTTTCGCCAATGCGTGAATAATGTGATGTACATCTAAGAGAGTCTCATGGTTTTCTGTCGCAAAACCAATAGGCATAAAGATAACTGCTTTTGCGCCCAATTGAATCAAATTACTAGCAGCTTGCTCCGCATTAGGTAAAGTCCATTCAATTAAAGGCGTATCGTGGTTTAGCCAACCCACGGAAATCAAAGGATAACGGTTAATTAACTTATCCCGCACTAAATCATATAGGGCTTGACTTTCAGTAATTCCAGAAGTGAACCCTTTAGCCTTGTGGGGACAGCCATGATTCATTAACACTATACCAATTTGAGAAGGTAAATAAGCTGTACCCAAGTCAGAGGAAATCTTTTCCTCAACCAGTTTAGCCATCAAATCAATATAGTCCGCTTCATTATAAAATGAGGGGATGTAGCGCAGTCCTTTCACCCAGTGTTCTTCTGACTGAGCAACAGTGGACAAAGCATTGTTAACCTGCTCAACTGCAATACCACTAGTAAAGATGGAATCAACAACTAATAAAGGGTAAATGAGGACTTTCTCAAAACCTTGATTGTGAATTTCTGCTAAAACTTGGTGAGGTAAGAAGGGGGCGCAAAAGTTAAAAGCCTTGAAAACTTGGATACTATCCCCCCACTTAGCCTGCAAATTCTTTTCAATTCCAGCCCGTTGCTGTTCAAAAATGGCATTGTGTGGGGAAATAAAATCATGGTGGGTGTGTCCCCACTCGTGGCGGTCAAATAAGGCCAATAGCTTTGCTAAGGGCGGATAAATCCAGGTTGGTACTGGTGCAAATTTTGCAGTTAGTAGATTTAAGGCTTGTTCGTTATAGTTAGCAAAATCTTCATAGCTTTCTACCTCACCGTAGCCCATAAGTAAGACGGCTACCCGGTCTTTTCTTGGTAATTCCTCGTGAGTGTGTTGCTGTTTTTCTGGTGTGGCCACCATAATCAGTTCCTCAATATAAATCTATATAAACTCGGTTTGAGAGCCATTCACTTAGGGAATAACTCTATTGATCCGCTAATTAGTAGTTTATTATCCCATCCAGGGGGATAGGTTGATCATGGAGTTAACAATAATATATCAAAAGGCATATAAGGGTTATTACTATTTACTGAGTAGTAAAAATAGTTGTTTGATCAAGCTGGATTCCACATGAGAATTTAGTTGAGAGGACTGTTTTCAGATATCATCAAGGTAACATCAACTTACTTAGTAAATTCATGTGGGGAGTTGTCTAGTTGCTGTTACTTAGTCAAGAGTGTGATAAAGTACAAAAATCTATGAGAAATCATGGACAGCCAATTATGACTGAAGAGAAATGAGTATAATTATTTGCCCTGGAATCCATGAGCCGGGATTGACAGAAAACTTTATATCAGAATGCTTGTTTTCAGCCCCTGATAGCTGCAAACCACAAAACAGCGGTAAAATCCTGGTTTTTCCCGGTGATGGGTTATTAGTTTTATCATCAGTTCACATTCTGCAATTTTTAGGCGATCGCTTACGGAATGATTTAAAATCACCAGTAACATTCATTAGCTTTAGTGCCGGTGTGGTGGGAGCCATAGGGGCGGCCTGTTCCTGGCAATTGTTAGGTGGTAATATTAAGGCCTTTATTGCTATAGATGGCTGGGGAGTCCCACTATGGGGTAACTTTCCGATACATCGCATGAGTCATGATTATTTTACCCATTGGAGTTCTTCATTATCGGGTGGTAGACATGATAACTTTTACGCAGATCCAGCAGTAAACCATTTATCGATGTGGCGCGCGCCTCAAACAGTAAAAGGTTGGTGGATACATTCATCTGTAAAAGCCTCTCAACCCCCAGTTACCCTGACTGCAGCGGAATTTTTACAGTTACTAATCAAACGCTATGAACAATAGAATCAATCAACATGAGTGAAAACTAAACAACTCAAAATTGAAAATTCCCAAATAATAAATATCAACACCAGGAAATGAGGAGAAGCAAAGAAAATATAGCTTATTCCCCCATCTCAGTTCCAGTAGTAAATTCCCAGTATTTATAATGTTTCCCACTGAACCAGCTGCTGTCAATAACGGATTTAGCGCCCTGCTAAAAAATCGTGGTTTTATGCTCCTGTGGATTGGGCAGCTGTTCTCCCAGTTAGGAGATAAAATATTTTTTGTGTTAATGGTGGCGCTGCTGGAGAATTACCAACCGCCGACCGGGTTAGCCCAAAACTCCATGTACTCAATTTTGATGCTAGCCTTTACATTACCGGCGATTTTGTTCGGTTCTGCGGGTGGTATCTTTGTTGACCGCTTCTCTAAAAAGCTGGTTTTAACCGTCTCTAATTATATTCAAACTGTATTAATGCTATTCATTGCATTTTTACCAAGAGACTTTTTCATGTTATTGTTGCTGACTTTTGGTGTTTCCACCTTAGCCCAATTTTTCACTCCCGCTCAACAAGCTGCTATCCCGGTTTTAGTGCGAAGAGAGAATTTTATGGCGGCCAATGCGGTGTACAGCACCACCATGATGGGATCTTTAATTGTGGGTTTTGCTATTGGAGAGCCAATATTAACTTTAGCCAAAGATTGGTTAGGAGCCAGGTATGGTCAAGAAATTGTCGTCGGTGTACTATACCTATTATCAGGATTAGCCGTACAGCTGATTAACTTCGGAGCCGAAAGCAGATTATCGGGTAATGAAAGCACCAGTGTAATTAATCCTTGGGCTGACTTCAAAGCAGGTTTAGGCTATCTCACAAAAAATCCTTTAATATTAAACGCCATGCTGCAACTCACAACTTTATATTGTGTCTTTGCCGCATTAATGGTATTAACCATTAGATTAGCCGCCGACTTTGGTTTAAAGGATAAACAATTTGGCTTTTTCTTAGCTGCTGCGGGTGTAGGTATGGTATTTGGTGCAGCAATTTTAGGTCATTGGGGCGATAAATTGCATCACAAACCCTTACCCCTAATGGGATTTTTAATGATGTCCCTGGTTTTAGGGGTGTTCACTTTCACCCATAATCTCATTCTCGCTCTAGGACTAAGTGCCTTTTTGGGTGTAGGTGCTGCATTAATTGGCGTACCGATGCAAACTTTAATTCAACAGCGCACACCACCCCCCATGCACGGAAAAGTATTTGGCTTTCAAAATCATATCGTTAATATTGCCTTATCTGCACCCCTGGCAATTACTGGCCCTTTAACAGATATGCTCGGCTTAAGAATTGTTTTGGTGGCAATGAGTATTATAGTTGCAGGTGTTGGTATTTGGGCATGGAAAAACACCCGCGGAGTGCTACAAGATGTAATTTAACGTGAGTTTGAGGGATAAGAAAGCGCAAAAAGCTGGCTATATATGAATTTGCTTAACTTTTATCTGCCTAAAAAACCTGCCATTCATATCTACCCAAAAGATTTACCTGCTGTACCTCATACCATTTTTTAGTTCCATCGAACTCACGTCACGTTAATTGAACCCACCCAAAAAATTACCCACCGTCAACGGTCAAGGGTCAACAAATAGGCGATCGCCAAAATGATAAATAAATCAACCAATAAATTTAGCCGCTGTCAACGGTCAACGGTCAACGGTCAACCGTCAACCGTCAACAGTTACTTATTCACCCGAGCAAACTAGAGATAAAAGCATTAATTTTGGCTCCCGTGTTTCTCGGTCCTGTGAGTTCACTGGTAAACAGATTAAAGGTAGTTTCTAGAATGGCATTGACGTTAGGATTATTCTTGAGTAACAATGCTTGACGAATTAAGAAAATATCCCCTCCTGTCACTTGACCATTACCATCAACGTCAAAGGCTAATTTGTTGACCCCATTCGCGATCGCACTTCTCAAAGCTGTACCTGTGGTGTTTGTGGCTCCCACAGTTTCAGTGCTAAACAGATTAAAGGAACTTTGCAGAATCGCATCGACGTTAGGATTATTCCGTAACAGCAGATATTGGTCGATCAACAATAAATCAGCACCGGTCACCTTACCATTACCATCAATATCGGCGGCGAGTCCACTTACTGTTGTTACAAAGGTAGTCACAGAACTGGCGCGATCGCTATCAGTAGCAGTAATGGTGACGGTTTGACTTTCATCAGGTCCATTAGTGCTGTTAAAATTCCAACTCCAAGTACCATCTTGATTGGTTGTGATTGCACCCACAGAAGCAGTTAGAGTGACGGTATCATTACCTCTATCACTCCAAGTACCACTGTTAACTGCTGTCTCACCTTTGGAAACAGTAATACTGTTATTATTCACGCTTATTTCTGGGGCGACATTTTCCACCGTGAGGTTAAAGGTAGTTACAGAAGTGGCGTTATCGCTATCCGTAGCAGTGATGGTAACGGTTTGACTTTCATCAGGTCCATTAGTGCTGTTAAAATTCCAACTCCAAGTACCATCTTGATTAGCTGTGATTGCACCCACAGAAGCAGTTAGGGTGACTATATCATTACCCGCATCACTCCAAATACCGCTGTTAACTGCTATTACCCCTTCGGAAACAGTGATACTGTTATTATTCACCCCTATTTGTGGGGCGACATTATTCACCGTGAGGTCAAAGGTAGTTTCGGTGGTGGCGCGATCGCTATCAGTAGCAGTGATGGTGACGGTTTGACTTTCATCAGGTCCATTAGTGCTGTTAAAATTCCAACTCCAAGTACCATCTTGATTAGCTGTGATTGCACCCACAGAAGCAGTTAAGGTGACGGTATCATTACCCGCATCACTCCAAATACCGCTGTTAACTGCTATTACCCCTTCGGAAACAGTAATCCTGTTATTATTCACGCTTATTTCTGGGGCGACATTTTCCACCGTGAGGTTAAAGGTAGTCTCGGAGGTGGCGCGATCGCTGTCAGTAGCAGTGATGGTGACGGTTTGAGTCCCATTTGGACTATCAATACTGTTAAAATTCCAACTCCAAGTACCATCTTGATTTGTTGTGATTGCACCCACAGAAGCAGTTAAGGTGACTATATCATTGCCTCTATCACTCCAAGTACCACTGTTAATTGCTATTACCCCTTCGGAAACAGTAATCCTGTTATTATTCACGCCTATTTGTGGGGCGACATTTTCCACCGTGAGGTTAAAGGTAGTCTCGGAGGTGGCGTTATCGCTATCAGTAGCAGTGATGGTGACGGTTTGACTTTCAATCGGACTATCAGTACTGTCAAAATTCCAACTCCAAGTACCATCTTGATTAGCTGTGACAGTACCCACAGAAGCAGTTAGGGTGACTGCATCATTACCCGCATCACTCCAAATACCGCTGTTAACTGCTATTACCCCTTCGGAAACAGTGATACTGTTATTATTCACCCCTATTTGTGGGGCGACATTGGACACCACAATATTGAATTGCTCGGTAAGGAATGCCCCATCACTATCTGTTACGGTTAGGGATGCCTGATAAATGCCATTATTGGGGTAAGTATATTTGACATCGGCACCCTTTAACTTCTGATTAGAACTTGTATTATTACCAGCAGCAAAATCCCAAACATAATCTAATTCGTTATCTACATCAGTGGCTAAGGCGCTAAAACTGGCTTCCTCTCCCTCATTTAAGCTGGTGGGAACTGTCAGATTGACAATAGTTGGTGCCACATTTTCCACCGTGAGGTTAAATCTACTCTCGGAGGTGGCGCTATCGCTATCAGTAGCAGTGATGGTGACGGTTTGAGTCCCATTTTGTCCATCAGTGCTGTCAAAATTCCAACTCCAAGTGCCATCTTCATTAACTGTGACAGTACCCACAGAAGCAGTTAGGGTGACTATATCTTTACCCGCATCAATCCAAGTACCACCGTTAACCGCTGTGTTGCCTTCGGAAACAGTGATACTATTATTATTCACGCTTATTTGTGGGGCGACATTGGCTACCGTGAGGTTAAAGGTAGTCACAGAAGTGGCGCGATCGCTATCAGTAGCAGTGATGGTGACGGTTTGACTTTCATCAGGTCCATCAGTGCTGTTAAAATTCCAACTCCAAGTACCATCATTGGTTGTGACAGTACCCACAGAAGCAGTTAGGGTGACTGCATCATTACCAGCGTCACTCCAAGTACCGCTGTTAAACGCTGTGTCACCTTCGGAAATAGTAATCCTGTTATTATTTACCCCTATTTGTGGGGCGACATTTTCCACCGTGAGGTTAAAGGTAGTCTCGGATGTGGCGTTATCGCTATCAGTAGCAGTGATGGTGACGGTTTGACTTTCATCAGGTCCATCAGTGCTGTTAAAATTCCAAATCCAGGTACCATCTTCATTAACAGTCACTGTACCCACAGAAGCAGTCAGGGTGACTATATCATTATCTATATCACTCCAAGTGCCACTGTTAACTACTGCATCACCTTCTTTTGTGATGATGGTGTTATTTTCTATGGATATCTGCGGAGGAAGATTATTCACTGTCACCTCAGTACTGAAGGATGCTCGCCCTCCATCATCATCAGTGACAGTAAAAGTCACTGGATAGATACCATTTTTGGTGTAGGTGTGGTTAATCTTGAATATATTCTCAATTCTTGTACCATCGCCAAAGTCCCAAATATAAGTGTGGGCATCATCGCCAAAATCGATAAAGTCACCTTGAAACTCTATGGTGTCTCCCTGATTAATTTCTAGTTGACTGGCATTAATGACTAAGTTTTTGGGAGCACTATTGTTGATAGTTAACAGAATGATATCTTCCAGGATAGTCTCTTCATTAGTATCAGTGGCTCTCACGGTCAAATTATAAAAGCCATTGTCACCAAAACCCAAATCATACAGGGTAAACCAGTCTTTGACTTCCGCAATCAAATTATAGGAATTAGCTCCCT
This sequence comes from Anabaenopsis arnoldii, assembly GCF_028331025.1. Lineage (NCBI taxonomy): Bacteria > Bacillati > Cyanobacteriota > Cyanophyceae > Nostocales > Nodulariaceae > Anabaenopsis > Anabaenopsis arnoldii. Next base: position 24,576 of record NZ_JAQMUH010000132.1, read on the forward strand.
CCTCTAGCAGAGTTACGGTGACACCATCAATTTCTTGTTGTCCATTATTTGCAGCGGGGAGTTGGCTGATATCAATGGTGGTAATCAGAACATCGTCCAAGAGTAATTCCACAAACCTGATTTGGGTGATATCTCCCTTAATATTAGCTTCTAACTTCAAAGGATCGCCTTCAGAAATGGGTTCTACTCTGTCAATCATCATGTTGACTGATGGTGTACTACTGGCTGTGAGGCTCCTAGCCCCGGTTTGGGTGTTTAATTGTGGTATGCCTAAGCCTAACCGAATATTTTGATAACTAACTGCGCCATAGTTTTCCCCTCTGACTTTGATGCTACCAATCAGATTATTAATCAGATTATCAATGTCATTACCAGCGGATCTAAATTCCAGTAGATTTTCTCCGTTACCGCCGTTTAAAATTACATTGGCTCCGGCTTTGATATTTTCGCCGTTGACTCGGAACTTATCGCTACCACTTCCTGTGTTAACCGTAAAGGTATCATTCTCATTGGCACTGTCGAGGAATATTTCGTTGTCTCCGCTACCAGTCTTAACGGCTACATGAGATTTGATAGTACTGGCGATGAGGTTGATCCTATTCCCTCCATCCCCTAGGTTAACTGTGGTTCCATCGACTCCAGCCAGGGTGATGGCATTTTGGTTAAAATCAGCGGTGATAGTTTCAATACCTTTGGTATTAACAATTGTCAGTTGGTTTTCCCCTATCCCTGCATCAATGTTACCACCTTTGGCAATAACACCTGAAATTTTGATGTTATCCGCCCCCGCACCACTATTAATAGTCAGGTTAGTGACATTTTCACCATTACGTACATTTATGAAATCGCCATCACCCAGAGAGGAGATAGATACATTACCCTTAGGTTCGACTAAATCAATAGTATTGAAACCTTCTCCGGTGTTAATGTTTAAATTCTGGACTGTAGGAGCATTTTTCTGTTCAATCAAGTCACCCTGACTACCAGTATTAATGGTGAGGGTTTGCAGTTTGTCAAAGGTGACAATGAATTTTTGCGGTTGTGCATCTGGGACAAAATTAAACTTGGTAATACCAAAGTCATTAGCTAGGGGTGGAGCCAGGGGGTTTGTGGATACAACAGCAGAAACATAGGCATCCCCATCATTAGCCACAATATCAGTGGCGGCGGTTAAACTTCTGTTACGAACTATTTGCAGTAGTTGCAGTCTACCAGTATTCTTGTCAATCTCCAGTCCGGGTAGGGTATTGATCTCGCCGCTGGTGACATATAGGAATTGTCGATTATCAGTGCTAGTAATGGTTAAATCTGCTGCTCCCTTAAAGCCCCTGATGCCTGATGTGCCATCCCGCAGGATTTGGATGGGTTGGTAAGTCTGCGTTGTGGTATCTATGACAAGTTTGCCTTCAGCATCCAGTGGAAATACAGCCAGAGTACCAGTGTGGGCGCTCAAGGTATAGATGAACTTATCAGTGACTGCAAGATCACTAATTCCCCTCATGACGTTCCGATCTCCGACATCTGCCCTGGTTAGCCTTTGCACTTCCTGGAGATCCGTGGCATTGAGAACCACTAACTGATTATCTTGACGACTGATGGCATATACTTTGCTACCGTCTGGACTTACTTCAATGGCTGTAACTTCTTTGAGGCTGTCAGTGAGGAAAGCAGGCTGTTGAAGAGTTAGTTTACCAGTTACTGGGTCATGGTGGAAGAGCAATACCCCTGCTTGTCCTGAATTATCAGAATTATTAATGGGGGAAACCCCTGCAAATACCTGGTGATTGACACCTGTAGTTAGGGTGGTAATGGTTTGGGTACCTGTGCCTCTCCAGGAAGCTTCTGGGTTAATGGTGAGTTTACCAGTGTTGGCATCACGGTTAAATACGCTGATGGCTTCCTCGGTGGCTCCTGCTAGATAAACATAATTACCATCGGCGCTAATTGTCACTGCTGTTGACTCATCCAAGCCCTCTATTTGCACAGTGCCATCTTGGAAGATTTGTTCTTGAGTTATATTGCTGGTATTGACGACCACAAGGGCATTGAGTTGGTTGACACCGTAGAGATGTTTGCCGTCGGGACTGATGGTAATATCAGTTAGTCCTGTGGGGCGGATATATACAGCTTCACCATCCTTGAGGTTTTGACCAGATATGGTATTCACTAACCTGGGGTAATTCAAGGCAGCATTAATGAAAATACTATCATCATCGGGAATCAGAGTCGCCCAAATTTGTCCATTACCTAGTCGGGTGAGGGGTGTGCCTCCGGCTAATAAGGGTTTTAAGAAGTCTTGATTGGTTTGATTTAAATCTATGCCCAATTGCGGGTTAAAGATATTCTCCCCGGAGACATTGATAAACAGCAGCATATCAAAGTCCACATTACTGTCTACATCAAAGTAGTTGACGTTGTACTTACCGGGAGCTATATCCACACGGTAAATAGCGGCTAAGGCATCCTCGGGAATATCCCCGGCTATGCCTAAATCTGCGATGCTTAAATCCAGTAACCCATGGACATTGGCACCGCCAATGAGATCAGCTATGAAGGGAGTTGCTACGGTATTATCGGTAATGAAGGGATTACTAGCCCGGACGCCGTCGAATTTTTGGATGGGAGCAGTACTCAGCAGTTGACGTGGTTGACCGGGAATTTGATAGTCAAGCTGAATACCAGCGGAACCAGTATGTTCAAATAGCTCCACGCGGATATCATGAATACCAGGACTTAAAGCTATTTGTCCTGATTTTTCTGAAAATCCATGTAACCCCCCATGATCAACTACCAATTGGTTGTTGATATACAGCCTAGAGCCGTCATCACTGCTCAGGAAGAAAGTAACTGTCTCATTCTGGTTATTGCCAGTGTTAATGAGTTCAATTTTACCCGTCCACAATACAGCAAAGTTATCTACGGGGGGATTTTGGAGGTTAAACCCTGAAAAGGGTTGAGTTGTATTACTTTGTTGAACTACCCCTGTGGTTTGAGAAGCTATGGGAGTTAAGGAACTGAAGTTAGGGAAGGTTGTGATGGCACCACCTGTGGTATACAGATTGGCTTGCAGTTTTTCACTGGTAATGTAAACAGGTTGTATATCGGGAGTACCTGATAATTGACCATTATCAACGGTGTTACCTCCTAAAATCAGTCGTCCGGGTCCACCGGAATTTCCTCCAGAGCTAGAGCCGCCAGATACGTTGACGGAGGCTTTGTCAACGTCCAGAACCGATGCCATGAGCTTGACTGTGCCCCCAGCGCCGCCACCACCGGCACCACCAGTACCACCGGTACCACCGGTACCTCCAGTACCTCCAGCACCTCCAGAGCCTCCAGAGCCTCCTTTATAGCCCCATCCCCAGTTATCGTCACCATCAGCACCACTACTACCACCAGCACCACGACTACCACTGGTGCCAGCAGAGCCATTATTACCTCTATTACCATCACCTCCTAGGGATTTGAGTTGTGTGCCATCCTGTGCAGAGATTTTGCCTTGAGCGACAATTTCAAAAGCTCCACCGCCGGCACCACCAGCACCACCAGCACCGCCATTACCACCAGCACCGCCATTACCACCAGCACCACCAGCACCGCCAGCACCGCCATTACCACCATAATACCCCAATGTACCGTGGGCACCGCCGCCACCGCCGCCGCCGGCACCACCAGCACCACCAGCACCGCCAGCACCGCCAGCACCGCCAGCACCACCAGCACCACCAGCACCACCAGATATGGTCAAATCAAATTTGTTATTTGTTCCACCAATTCCGTTGCCACCATTATTACCATTAGCGCCATTATTGCCATTGTTACCATTAGCACCATTGCCACCATTACCACCTATAAAATTACCATTGCCACCATTAGCACCACCACTACCAGCACCGCCATTATTTCCACTACCATAACCCCAAGAGCCGCCAGCACCGCCATCACCGCCAGCACCACCAGCACCACCGGCAGTGCCCGCACCACCAGCAGTGCCCGCACCACCAGCAGTGCCCGCACCACCCGCAGCCCCTGCTGTTACACCATTAGCGGACACATCAAAGGTGACATTTGCACCAATCTCGACATTATTGGTGACAAAGATGGACAGGGGACGACTACCTTGGGCTGTGACTTTCACCCCATCGGGAATTACTAAATCTCCGGTAAATTGGAACTGGGCAATGGTGTTATTACTAATTAACGAAGTGGTATATGGTACTGTTTCTAAGAGTCCGCTAATTTGGAGAGTATCAGTATTGAAACGTATTTCTTGGGAAGCGGTAGGTGTTAAGGTAATTCTTGGTAGATCGTCATTGATGATTGTGCCTATGGCTGTGGTAGGTACTACAATTGCCAGCGTAAAGTCAGTGGAGACGCCTGGAGTGTTGCCCACCGTGCTGTCATCGACGTTGATGGTGAGGGCGTAACTATTCTTGGCTTCATAGTCTACTGTCGTGCCTGCTTTGAGGTATAGGGAAGCGTCTACTACTTCAAAACTGGCTGCATCGGCACCACTGAGGGTAATGGTATTTGTTCCGAAACCATCATCGGTGATAGCAATTTCTGCTACTTTAATGCCCCTACTTGTGTCTGCATTTTCAGCAATGCTGATGATGTTGTTGAGGGTAACTGCTGTGGGGGCTTTATTCAAGTCACTCACATAAATGATTTGTAATCCTGCAGCTTGATCAGCAACATAGGCGTAGTTCCCCACCACTTGTACATCCCAAGCAAGGCCAGAGGTATCGTAAGTGCCGATGAGGGTGGGGTTAGCGGGGTTGCTGATATCTATGATTTGCAATCCTGCACTCACATCAGCCACATAGGCGTAGTTGCCCACTACTTCCACACCCCTAGCAAGGCCAGGAGTATCGTAAGTACCTTTGAAGATGGGGTGAGCCGGGTTGCTGATATCTATGATTTGCAATCCCCCATCATAATCAGCGACATAGGCGTAGTTCCCCACTACTTCTACATCCAAAGCAAGACCAGAGGTATCGTAAGTACCTTTGAAGATGGGGTGAGCCGGGTTGCTGATATCTATGATTTGCAATCCTGCATCCCGATCAGCCACATAGGCGTAGTTCCCCACTACTTCTACACCCCTAGCAAAGCCAGAAGTATCGTAACCGCCAGTGCGGGTGGGGTTAGCTGGGTTGCTGATATCTATGATTTGCAATCCTGCATCCCAATCAGCGACATAGGCGTAGTTCCCCACTACTTCTACACCCCAAGCCGAGCCGGGGGTATTGTAACCGCCGATGCGAGTGGGGTTAGCCGGGTTGCTAATATCTATGATTTGCAATCCTGCATCCCGATCAGCCACATAGGCGTAGTTGCCCACTACTTGTACACCCCAAGGAAAGCCTGTGGTATTGTAAGTGCCTTTGAAGATGGGGTTAGCCGGGTTGCTGATATCAATGATTTGCAATCCTGCTTCATCATCAGCCACATAGGCGTAGTTCCCCACCACTTGTACACCAGAAGCAAGGCCTGTGGTATCGTAAGTGCCCTTCAGGGTGAGAAGCACAGTATCTGTAATTGCAAGGCTGAAGTCAGTGGTGACATCTGGAGTGTTGCCCAATGTGCTGTCATCGACGTTGATGGTGACGGCGTAACTATTCTTGGCTTCATAGTCTAGTGTTGTCCCTGCTTTGAGATATAGGGAAGTGTCTACTACTTCAAAACTGGCTGCATCGGCACCACTGAGGGTAATGGTATTTGTTCCTAAACCATCATCGGTGATAACAATGTCTGCTACTTTAATGCCCCTACTTGTGTCTGCATCTTCAGGAATGCTGATGATGTTGTTGTTGAGGGTAACTGCTGTGGGG
>NZ_JAQMUH010000133.1:0-16828 GCF_028331025.1 Anabaenopsis arnoldii
GCTACCTGGGCTGATGTCATCAACCGCGCTAACCTGGGTATGGAAGTAATGCACGAGCGTAACGCTCACAACTTCCCCTTAGACTTGGCTGCTGGTGAAGTTGCTCCTGTTGCTTTGACTGCTCCTGCAATCAACGGCTAATCATAAACTTTAGCTGAATCGAAAAAAGCCTCCTAGAGATAGGGGGCTTTTTTTGTTTTTTAACCTAATTACTCCAGCTGACGAAGCGATCGCACAATCTAAAAACATGACCGAAAAAATGTCATCATAGTTGATGATGAGAAAATACAGGAGATAAAACCACGGTTTACGCACGTCCTTTAGCACGGTTAATCGAGCAGTTGCAACGCCTACCAGGAGTTGGTCCCAAATCAGCCCAAAGATTGGCGTTGCACATCTTAAAACGTCCCGAAGCCGAAGTAGAAGCCTTAGCACAAGCCTTGATTGATGCAAAAAAGCAGATAGGCTTGTGTTCTGTTTGCTTTCACCTATCTGCTGATCCTGTTTGTGAAATTTGTCGTCATCCTAACCGCGATAATACCTCTATTTGTGTGGTAGCTGATTCTCGTGATGTGATTGCTTTGGAAAAAACCCGCGAATATAAAGGTAAGTATCACGTTTTAGGTGGGGTGATTTCCCCTATGGATGGTATTGGAGCAGAACAGCTAACTATTCAAGCTTTGGTGCAGCGGGTGAGTCAACAAAAAATCCAAGAGGTGATTGTGGCTATTAGTCCGACTATAGAAGGGGAGACAACAACCCTGTATATCGGTCAGCTACTTAAACCATTTACCAAGGTGACACGTATTGCTTTTGGTCTACCCGTGGGGGGCGATTTGGAGTATGCAGATGAGGTGACACTAGCTAGAGCCTTGGAGGGTCGCAGAGAATTATAGTTTTCAATTCCATGAAGTGGGGTTTTGCAAGGCGATCGCTAGTAAAAATTAAGTTACTGTAGCTTTACAGTGATTTCCCTGTAGATGTGGTCTGTCTGTAAAACTTGCATTTTTGAGGGTTTATTTAGCGTTCTCCTGTTTTTTCAATGGTTTCTATCACTGCTAAACCAACACCAGAAGCTGCTATGAGCATGACTGCTGATAGCAAATAGATATTAGCAAACATTCTCAGGGCATCTTCAAAAAACATATAGGTGCTCATTATTTCACCTTTTCAACTCTGTGCTGTTGTTAGTGTTCATGTTTCCATTTCCTGATTTAACAGTTCTCATGGAACAATGACTTTCATTAGCATCTTAACAAAACTTTAGACAGTTTATGAGGGTAAAGAGATTTTTTTTTTCTGGACATGAGATGAATTTAATGCATTTTTTGTGACCTAGAATACAGAAATATATATAAATTAATATTTAGGTGCGTCAGATATCAAAAATCTCTTGATTTCCACAATTCACAGGGTCTGACGCACCCTAGAAGATATATTAAGTTAAATTAAGCAGGTTTCAATAGTGGCTAATACAGATTGGGAAAGGGAGGTAAAATCATAACCACCTTCTAAACCAAAGAGAATTTTCCGAGTTAGTCCCAGACAAGCATTTGTAAATAAGGCATAGTCTTGAGGCTGTAAATTAATATTGGCTAAAGGATCTGACTGATTAGCATCATAACCTGCACTGACAATCAGTAAGTCCGCCTGAAACTCAGCTAAAAACGGTATTACCCTAGTTTCTATGATTGGCTGATATACAGTGATATTACTACCAGGGGGTATCGGTAAATTCAAGACATGATCATATAATCCCTTCTCAGAAGCTCTCCCAGTACCGGGATAACACGGATGCTGATGTAAAGAACAGTATGCAATTTGCGGGTGAGTTTCGACGATCGCCTGGGTACCATTGCCATGATGTACATCCCAGTCGAGAATGGCGACGCGGTTAACTCCTGGTTGTTCCAGGGCATATAAAGCGGCGATCGCCGCATGGGAAAATAAACAAAAGCCCATACCAGTATTACGTTCAGCATGGTGTCCCGGTGGACGTGCTAAGACAAAAGCCGGGTTAGCACAGGTGAGTACAGTATCCACCCCATCCAACCAGGCACTTACTGCTAATAATGCTACATCATAACTGCGGGGAGAAACTGGTGTATCACCGTCTAAATAACCCCCTCCACTGGCGGCAATTTCTTTAACTTTGTTGATGTAGGCTAGATCATGGGCTTTGAGTAGTGTGGGTATAAGCGATGGCCTTTCTAATGCTGGCGTAGGGGTAAGCCAAGTAATTTTTTCCCCAAAGGTGGCTGAGTTGAGAGCATTGACTATTACCGTCAAGCGTTCCGGTTTTTCGGGATGATATCTTCCAGTTTTGTGGTCTAGAAACTCATCAGAATAAATGACTGATAGCATAAGGAGACACAGCAGAATACTCTGGGTTATTCTATCCTGATTGTTGCTCTACCCTTCATGCTCCTCAAGAGTTTCATCAATTGGTTGCTCTAGCATCTCCGGTACTAAAGCAGGGTTCCCCCTCCGTTCCGCAGGTGACTGAGCGCGGATGACATCATCCATTTTGGGAGGATGTTTGATCATGTCTAGCACCTCCGGACTTAATTGAGATGCAGCATCTTCTGGGTGAGCTTTTTCCCCTGAGTTGAAAACTTTTTGGTGATTCATGGCAATTTATTTTAACTCCTAGTCTTCACCTTAAGATATGTAGTACGGAAGGGGTACTATCAGTGGGAGTTAAATTCCTATTTTCCCCATACCTCAATGGTAATATATAGTCATCCTATTTGACTTGAGAAATTATGAGTGAGGAAAGGGAACACACCGAACAGGGAACAGGGAACAGAAATTGTTCATGAATCATTTAGGATTGCTTTATTTACTATTATTGTTTCTAATCTAGGGCTGTTCTGTCTTATTTCCAGTATGGGAAAAAGTTGATTAACTACAGATGTAAGACTAAGACTGCTTAGGATCGAAGGACTATCTTCTGGCTAAAATAACTTTTTTTTGGCAATTAATTTGAATATAAACTATTAGTTATAAATGAGATGTTTCTAGTTATTTTTTCCTATAAAATAGTTACTAAAAACACATTCATAATGTTTTTTATATTACCATAGGCAAAAAGTCTAGTTTTCCAGTTTATTTCTCGATATTTTAGCTGGTTAATTTAGGTGCAAAAGATGAGATTATATGTTATAATGTTAACAAAAATATGGAAATTATTCAAGATTAATTCAGAATAATTTGACGCTGGCAACAAGCGTAAGGGCTAAAATCTACATTTTTTGGAGTTTTTTAGATTATGACAACCTCACAGGAGAGGATTATCCCCACAGACCTGCGCAATGAAATGTCCCAGTCTTATCTGGAATACGCCATGAGTGTGATTGTGGGTCGGGCGCTCCCAGATGCAAGGGATGGTCTCAAACCTGTGCATCGTCGCATCCTCTACGCAATGCACGAGCTGGGACTGACTCACGATCGCCCATTTCGTAAATGCGCCCGTGTAGTTGGGGAAGTTTTGGGTAAATATCACCCCCACGGTGATACAGCGGTCTATGATGCTTTGGTACGCATGGCCCAGGACTTCTCCATGCGATCGCCCCTGATTAACGGTCATGGTAACTTTGGTTCGGTAGATAATGACCCACCGGCGGCCATGCGATACACAGAGTGTCGGTTACAAGCTTTAACTAGTCTGTCCCTCCTCCAAGATATTGAATCAGAAACTGTAGATTTTATCGATAACTTCGACGGTTCCCAACAAGAACCGACAGTATTACCATCACGCATCCCCCAATTATTGCTCAATGGTTCCTCCGGTATAGCTGTGGGTATGGCTACCAATATCCCCCCGCACAACTTGGGAGAATTAATTGATGGTTTGGTGGCGCTGATTCACAACACTGAAATCACTGACCTGGAATTAATGGAGTATATTCCGGGTCCAGATTTCCCCACAGGGGCCCAGGTGTTGGGAACAGCAGCGATTCGGGAAGCCTACACCACTGGACGCGGTTCTATTACTATGCGGGGTGTGGCTACCATTGAAACCGTAGAACAACGAGGACGACCGGATAGAGAAGCAATTATTATCACTGAGTTACCCTACCAAACTAATAAGGCGGGGTTGATTGAAAAAATCGCCGACATGGTGAATGAAAAGCGTCTGGAAGGAATTGCAGATATTCGGGACGAAAGCGATCGCGATGGGATGAGAATCGTGATTGAATTGAAGCGGGATGCTTACCCCCGTGTAGTCCTCAATAACCTTTACAAGCAAACCCCCCTCCAAGCTAACTTTGGGGCGAATATGCTGGCCCTGGTCAATGGTAAACCGGAAATCCTCACCCTGAAGAAGTTCTTAGAAGTCTTCCTAGATTTCCGCGTCGAATCAATTACCAGACGCACCCGCTACGAACTGCGAAAAGCCGAAGCTCGTGATCATCTCCTCCAGGGGTTATTAATTGCCTTATCTCAATTAGATGCAATTATTGTTTTAATTCGTCATGCACCCGACGCACCCACAGCCAAAGCCGAGTTAATGACAAATTACGGCCTGTCAGAAGTCCAAGCCGATGCTATCCTACAGATGCAGCTGCGGCGTTTGACAGCCTTAGAAGCAGATAAAATTCGTCAAGAACACGCAGATTTACAAACTCAAATTGCCGATTTACAGGATATTTTAGCCCGGCGAGAACGGATACTAGAAATCATCGAAACCGAAGTCACTCAGCTAAAAACCAGCTTTGCAACACCCAGGCGTACAGTAATTTTACCCGGTGAAGGCGATATAGATGAGCGTGACCTGATTGCTAACGAAAAAGCCATCATTTTAGTCACAGAACAAGGCTACATCAAACGGATGCCTGTCAACACCTTTGAAGCCCAAAGCCGCGCTACCAGAGGGAAAGCCGCCGCTAAGGTCAAAGATGATGATACCATTGAGCATTTCTTAACTTGCTGCGATCATGACAGTGTTTTATTCTTTAGCGATCGCGGTGTCGTCTACTGTTTAAAAGCTTATCAAATTCCTGTCGGTTCCCGTACCAGTCGCGGCACACCCATTGTGCAAATGCTACCCATTCCCAAGGAAGAAAAAATTACCTCAATTGTCCCCGTAGATGAGTTTAGCAGTGAAGAATATCTAGTTATGCTCACCAAAGGCGGCAATATTAAGAAAACGGAATTAGCTGCATTTAGTAACATCAGAGCTAACGGCTTAATTGCTATTTCTCTGGAAGAAGGCGACCAACTGCGCTGGGTACGCCGAGCTAGAGTAGAGGACAGCATATTAGTGGGTTCTCGTCAAGGGATGGCGATTCATTTTCGATGTACCCATGAACAGCTACGCCCTCTGGGTAGAGCCACTCGGGGAGTCAGAGCCATGAAACTAAAAAATGGCGATGAACTCGTAGGGATGGATATACTCCCAGCCGCCATTCTGGACACCCTGAATACAGAGGAAACCGCAGACATAGACAACGCAGACATAGACATCCAGGAGGAATCCCTAGAAGTACCAAGTAACGGTATTATTGGTCCTTGGGTGTTAGTGATTACCATGGGCGGATATGGTAAGCGCGTACCAGTCGCCCAATTCCGACTGCAAAACCGCGCTGGTCAGGGTTTAATGGCTACCAAATTCAAAAACCGTAAGATTAAAGACCAATTAGCCACCTTACGCATTGTTAACAATGATAACGATGAAATTATGATGGTGACTAATCGTGGTATAATCATCCGTCAAGCGGTGAATGCCATTTCCATACAATCGCGATCAGCCACTGGGGTGAGAGTGCAGCGTCTGGATGAAGATGATGCCATTAATGGTGTAGCTATAGTTCCTCCTGATACCGGTGAAGATGTGGAAGCAGCTGAGTAAAAAATATAGGGAAAGGGTAACAACCTTACTCCCCTATGCGATCGCCTGCGCCAGTGGTGTCTTAATGGGGCTAACCGTAGCCCCCGTGGGTGCCTGGTTTTTCGCCTGGGTTGCCCTCGCCCCCCTGTGGGTGTTAGTTTTTACCTCTCCTGCATCTCCCCCCCTCCTGGGACTCGCCTGGGGTGTTGGCTATCATGGTGTCGCCCTATCCTGGATTACTGGGATTCATCCCATGAACTGGTTGGGCGTTCCTTGGTTACCAAGTTTAGCAATTACCCTGTTTTGTTGGTCATTTATTAGCCTACTTGGGGGGTTGCTCCTCACCCTGTGGGGGGCGCTTATGGCTCGTTGGGGGGGGAAAAAATCGGGGCTACGTGTTCTATTTGGTACGGCTATTTGGTGCGGATTAGAAAGTCTTTGGAGTGCTGGACCCCTGTGGTGGAGTTCCTTGGCTTATACACAAAGTCCCCACAACCTCGTAATTTTACACCTGGGTCAACTATCAGGACCGAACACCGTCACCGCCGCCATAGTTGCAGTTAATGGTTTAATTGCAGAAGCATGGATTAACCGCCACAGTAGAAGTTCCTCCTCTGGTCGGGTGGTCAAGCAACACTTGGCGATCGCCATCTCACTATTCATGACTTTACACCTGTTGGGGTTTTATTTATATAGCCGTCCCATCGCCCAACCACCAGCAGCAGCTTTGCAGGTGGGAATCATCCAAGGTAATATCCCCAACGAAATAAAACTTATACCCCAAGGTTTGCGGCGGGCTTTAGCAGGTTACACCACCGGATATTACAATCTAGTAGACCAAGGTGTTGATGCAGTCCTGACCCCAGAAGCAGCTTTACCCTATTTCCAGCGCGACCTCCCCAACACTAGCTTAGTGCAAGCAGTGCAAGAAAAAGGCGTAGTTGCTTGGGTTGGGGCTTTTGGAGAACAGGGAACCAGTTATACAAATAGTTTATTTACCTTCACTGGGAAAGGTGAAATTTTCAGCCGTTACGACAAAACTAAATTAGTCCCACTGGGGGAGTATATACCCTTTGAGGATATTTTAGGCGGCATAATTGGGCGCTTATCACCTCTGGATGCTCACCAAGTACCAGGGAAAACCAATCAGATATTTGATACCCCCTTTGGTCGGGCTATAGTTGGTATATGTTATGACTCCGCTTTCCCCGAAATATTTCGCCGTCAAGCTGCTACTGGCGGGCAATTTATTCTCAGTGCTTCTAACGATGCTCATTACAGCCCCTCTATGCCATTTCAACATCACGCCTTGGATATCATGCGGGCTATTGAAACCGATAGATGGTCAGTGCGGGCGACTAATACCGGATATTCCGCCTTTGTTGACCCCCACGGTCACACCTTATGGATATCTGGACATAACACTTATGCAACTCATGCTGAAACTATCTACAAGCGGGAAACTCGCACTTTATACGTGCGTTGGGGTGATTGGTTGACGGTTCTGTTATTGGGGTTGGCTGGGTTATTCCATCAAGTTATTCGTCTCACCCACAGACCCACAGGCTTAACAGAGTAACAGTTGCTTAGGTGTTGTTAGCAGCAAGGTGGAGCTTGAATATTTTTCAATTTTTTTATATTTTCATAATCTTTTTATCACAAAATTATTATTTGTATAATTTCGAGTTCATGCCCAAATTACTCTGTATAATATAATGGGTTTCTTTATCACTATTTCTGTTTATGTCTGTCCATAAATATAAGAGAGAGGAGCAAATTCAAGACATTAATACAGGTAAGTTTTTGACACCATTTCAACGAGACCTATTACAAAAAAGTTTACAAACAGATTTACCTGATTTATATCGGCTACGGATTCAAATTATGCTACTTGCAGATGAAGGGAAATCTCAAGGAGTTATTTGTCACATTTTGGGCTGTAGTCCCGCAATGGTGAGACACTGGATGCACATGGCCAGGAGTGGTATGGCGCATCAATGGGGTGATTGTCCCGTGGGTCGTCCTAAAGTGGTCAATAACGACTATTTACAGCGTTTGCAAGAATTGGTGGTTAGTAGTCCCCGTGACTATGGTTATGCTTTTACACGGTGGACTGTTAAATGGCTGGGTGAACATTTAGCTCAGGAATTTGGTGTGGAATTGAGCCATAGACACATTAAGCGACTACTCAAACAATTGGGATTATCCACTTGTCGCCAAATCAATCATCACCAACAAACAACTACGGGAAATACTGGGAATCCTAGCATCTTGATTCAAGATTTGAAGTCAGACACACCTCTAGAAGACCCCGTAATTTCCTATATTCCACCCACTTTAGATACTCATTTAAAAACTTATGGTGCAAAATCTACCCACCTCTGTGCTGTCTCTAGAACAGTTCAACCAGGTTCTAGGTCATTCTTTCTCCCCAGCAGAATTTCACAACTACTACTCACAGTTTAAATTCAAAAGCCCCAGGGTCGGTAAGTTTTGGCAAGGAAAAGATGTAGATGGTGGTGTATACATTATCATCACTGGTAAAGTCAGGCTGTTGAATCACGCAGATGAGTTAATTACTACCTTAGAAGCAGGAGCATCATTTGGGGAGTTTACCCTATTCCCAGAAGCTGACTTTTACCCCTATGGAGCTAGAGCTAGTGTTAATTTACAACTATGCTTCATTCCGGCTACAGTTTTGTCAGCCTTGATGCAGAAATATCCCCACATTCAAAACCATTTATTCACCCAAGCCCGTGCAGTTAATTCTTTACTGGTAACTTCAGATTCGCTACCTACATATCCTCAAGAGGAAATCACCCCCCCACCTGTCACACCAACCCAGACATCAAACAAGATCGGTAAAGCTTACCTCCCCAGTCCTACACAGCGCGTCGGACATTTACTACAGAAAACTATTCGCCGTTACCCGTTTTTTGCTCAACAAAGTGCTTCAGATTGTGGTGCTGCTTGTTTAGTCATGGTATCTCGTTATTGGGGTAAACGCTTTAGTGTCAATCGTTTACGAGATATCGCTAATGTTGACCGCAATGGCTCATCTTTACGGGGTTTATCCACCGCTGCTGAAAGTATAGGCTTTAGTACCAGACCAGTAAAAGCTAGTTTAGATCAACTAGCCAAGCAAAAATTACCCGCCATTGTCCACTGGGAAGGTAAACATTACATTGTTGTTTATGAAATTACCCGCAAATCCGTCATTGTCGCCGACCCCGCCATTGGTCAACGTACCCTCACCTACGCCGAATTTAAAGACAATTGGACGGGTTACACACTGCTGCTACAACCCACAGCATTTTTCAAAGATACCCCCGAAACCGTCACACCCTTCTGGCAATTCTTTGAATTAATCAAGCCCCATGGCTTGGTGATGTTGGAAGTATTTGCTGCTTCTATATTTATTCAAATCTTTGGTTTAGTTACCCCTTTATTCACTCAGTTAATCTTAGATAGGGTCGTAGTTCAACGTTCGGAATTAACTTTATTTGCTGTGGGTTTAGGGCTGCTAATTTTTAGTTTATTCCGTGTGGCTATGATGGGGTTACGGCAATATTTATTAGACCACACAGCCCATAAATTAGATGTGGCTTTAATTGTGGCTTTTATTCGCCATACCCTGCGTCTCCCCCTCAATTTCTTTGAGTCTCGTTATGTAGGGGATATTATTTCCCGTGTTCAGGAAAATACCAAGATTCAACGCTTTCTTTCCGGTGAGGCTTTATCTATTGTACTAGATTTAATCACCGTATTTATTTATGTCGGGTTGATGTTTTGGTATAGCTGGAAAATGGCACTTTTAGCTTTAGTAATTGTGCCGCCTTTTTTCCTATTAGCCTTGATTGCTACCCCGTTTTTACGCCGGATATCTCGGGAGATTTTTAACGCCTATGCTACTGAAAGTAGTTATTTAATCGAAGCTTTAACTGGGGTGAGAACCGTTAAATCTACAGCAGTGGAGCAAACGGTACGTTGGCATTGGGAAGACTTACTAAATAAAAGAGTGAAAACCAGCTTTTCTGGGCAGGTTATCGGTAATCGCCTGCAAATTTTTAGTAATTTGATTGACGCGGTTGTTACTACTGGGTTACTATGGTATGGGGCATATCTAGTAATTCAAAATCAGTTAACTATTGGGCAATTAGTAGCATTTAATATGCTGTTGGGTAATGTGATTGCCCCATTTCAAAGATTAACTGTTTTGTGGAATGAGTTACAAGAAGTAACCATCGCTGTAGAGCGGATTAACGATGTTTTGGATACAGAACCAGAAGAGGATTTACAGCATCAAGTCCGGCAATCTTTACCACCAATTCAAGGTCATATCTGTTTTGATCATGTCACCTTTCGTTATCACCCAGAAAGTGATATTAACGTTTTAGAAAATCTCAGCTTTACCGTTAAACCAGGGCAAATGGTAGCTTTAGTAGGTCGCAGTGGTTCAGGAAAGACAACTATTTCTAAGTTAGTTTTAGGCTTGTATCCCCCTACAGATGGTCAGGTGTTAATTGATGGACATGATATTACCAGTCTGTCCTTACGTTCCCTACGGGAACAGGTGGGGGTAGTTGACCAAGATACTTTTCTGTTTGGCGGTACGATTCGCGAAAATATTAGTTTAGCACACCCAGGGGCAAGTTTACAAACAATTATAGAAGCGGCAGAGTTAGCAGGGGCTGATGAGTTTATCAAAAAGTTACCCATGGGTTATGAAAGCCAAATCGGTGAAGGTGGGGGAATGTTATCTGGTGGACAACGACAACGAATTGCCATAGCAAGAGCTTTATTAGGTAATCCCTCACTGCTGATTTTAGATGAAGCCACTTCCCATTTAGATGCTGAATCAGAACGCATAATTCAAAACAACTTAAACACCATCCTCAAAGGTAGAACCACATTAGTAATTGCTCATCGTCTTTCCACAGTGCGCAATGCTGATTTAATTTTGGTACTCGATAAAGGGGTATTAATTGAAAGTGGTACCCACAACGAGTTAATGGCTAAACGGGGACATTATTACTATCTCAATCAACAACAGTTAGATAATGCAGGTAATATCCCCGACTTCTGAACACCATCTTCTCATCCCTTCAACATTTATCATAGAAGTCGGGGATATAACTACCATAATCAATTTTTTTGCCAAATCATTTAAATTTCACAACTATATCCAGGGGAATTATGCCAAATAGCATCAATCATGAGCAACATGAACCACTACAACCAGCCAACTTAATAGATGATTGGTCTCATGTCACCAAAGACCTACTAGATAGTTTACCCCAAGTGTGGACAAGGGGATTACTATACTTCCTGATTATATTTGTATCCATAGTTTTACCCTGGGCGATGTTTTCCCGCGTCGATGAAACAGGTACAGCTAGGGGAAGATTAGAACCCCAAGGTAAAACAGTCAGACTAGATGCACCCGTTGCTGGAACCGTGGCGGAAATTCAAGTCAAAGTAGGTGATGTAGTTACAGCTGGACAGACTTTATTGGTACTAGAATCAGAACTAGTCAAAGGCGAATTACGACAAACCAAAGACAGATTAGAAGGTCAATTAAATCGGTTATCTCAGTTAAACCTGTTAAAAAATCAGTTAATTGTAGTTTTGGCAACCCAGCGCCAACAAAATCAATTTCAAGAGTTAGAAAAACAATCTCAAATTGACCAAGCTAGACAAAATTTAACCGCCATACAGAGTTTATCTAATTTACAAAAAGAGGAAAAATTATCCCAAGTTAATCAAGCTAAACAAAGCCTAGAACATAGTCAAACTGCCAATAAATTAATGGCTTCCCGGTTAGCTAGCAGTCAACGAGAAGTTAAACGCTATGGTCAACTCCGGGAATCAGGAGTTATACCAGAAATCACACTGGTAGAAAAGCAAGATATAGCCCAAGAACAACAAAGATTATATGAACAGAGTAAATCAGATATTCAACAAGCCCAGTTACGGTTAGGAGAACAACAAAGTAGTTATCAGCGCACCATTAAGCAATTTGATGCTGATATTAAACAAGCCCAATTAAGAGTCAATGAACAAGAAAATAGTTACAAAATAGTCACTAATGCTGGTAAACTGGCGGTACTCAGAAGCGAAGAACAACTGAAAAATATAGAGAGCGAAATTTCTACCCTAAATGCAGAAATTGCTCAAACTAAAAGCCAAATTCAGTCCTGGGAATTTCAACTTAATCAACGAGTGTTAAAAGCCAACGTCAGCGGAACCTTATTTCAGTTACCTATTGAAAAAGCTGGTTCTGTGGTGCAACCAGGTACCTTAATTGCCGAAATTGCTCCCACAGGTTCACCGTTAATTGTCCGGGGACAAATGGCCACAAGTCAAAGCGGTTCCCTGAGTCAGGGTTTACCGGTTAAGCTGAAATTTGATGCCTATCCTTTCCAAGACTACGGGATAATTAGTGGTGAATTATTCAAGATTTCTCCCACAACTACAGAAATAGATACACCTAATGGGAGGGTAGCAGCCTATGAGTTAGAAATTTCCATGAATCAAGATTGTATTCCTAGTCAGGATAAATGTATCCCTTTAAATCCCGGCGACACTGTAACGGCGGAGGTAATTGTGCGCCAGCGCCGGATTATTGATTTTATACTTGATCCCTTTAAGCAGTTACAGCAGGGGGGTGTCAAGTTGTAGTAAAGTGCAAATGCTTTTCTGGGGCGTTCAAATCAACCCATTCTCCCCGATGTATCGACAGAAACAGTAAATCCAGTCCCCTCCCCTTATTCAGGGGAGGGTTAGGGTGGGGTTTAAATTTTATCAACCAAAATCAATCAAATTTTAGGAGTAAATCATGTTAGAATCCATCACCATTACCCAAGCAGATATTTGGCAACAAGTCAAGCTTTCCCTACAAATTCCTGAGCTAGTAGAGCAGATTGTCAGCCGTAAGATTATCTTATCAGCGGCGGAGGAAGCGGGAATCAAAGTAGAAGTTGAGGAATTACAAAAAGCAGCGGATTTTTTACGCTTAACAAATAAACTCACCAGTGCTGAGGATACTTATAAATGGTTAGAGAAGCATGGTGTATCTGTAGATGATTTTGAAGAGATTATATATACAGACTTAATTAGTGGTAAGTTAAATCAACATTTATTTGAAGATAAAATCGAGCCGTATTTCTGGCAAAACCAGCTAAATTATGCCGGTGTGGTGATGTATGAAGTGGTGTTAGAAGATGAAGATTTGGCGATAGAACTTTTTTACGCCATTAAAGAAGGGGAGATGAGTTTTTATGATGTGGCGCACCAATATATTAAAGATGTGGAATTGCGCCGTCAGGGGGGATATTTGGGGGTACAGCGTCGCCGGGATTTAAAGCCAGAAATATCTGCTGCTGTATTTGCTGCGAAACCTCCTCAGTTGCTTAAACCTATTATTACAGCTAAGGGTGTGCGTTTGATTTTTGTGGAGGAGATTATCCAGCCGCAGTTGAATGATGAGTTAAAGCAGGAAATTTTGAGGGATTTATTATTAAGTTGGATACAGGATAAAGTTAATCAAGTGGCGATTAATCTTAATCTGGAGTGATTGAATTGTATAAATTGGGGTGGGTTAGAGATAAAATGACCCACCATCAACCTCTTAGAGGATGTTTGTCAAGTCATGATTAGTGTATCAACTATTGTTTGACCCCACCCTCACCTTTCCCTTTATAAGGGAAAGGGGACTGGATTTTATTGTTTCGGTGTGTTCCCCATTCCCTGTTCCCCATTCCCTGTTCCCCATTCCCTGTTCGCTAAGATCAAAATTACCTGTTTAATACTTTCCAAATCACCTTTAGACAGCAACTGACTTTCTGGACAAATTGGCACTAATCTCATCGCTGGTTGGCAATAAAACCAGAGGACAACCTAATGTCTCAAAATCAAGGGTTTCAATTCCACGAACCCAAGGGGCAAAACGCTCTGGTATCAGTTTAAGCCTGCCGTCTGGCTGTAAAGTACCTACATCATTCCGCTCATCCGTAAGTGCTACGGTACACTTACCTACCTTTCCGTTGGCACGAATAACTAAAGAATTAGGACGTGAAGCATAACAAACATGTTCACCATTATAATCTGGATTGCCATTTTGTGCTGAATTTAACTCATCACCAAATAGTTTACCTTCCAGCATTTTAATAGCTACTTCCTTCTGATCCTCAGAAAAAGTTTTAATGGAGGTATCATTAGGTCCCCCAAGATTCTCAATGGCTTTAAAGAAAGCAGAAAACCTCGAGTCTTGTAAAAATTCTCTTTTGATATCCTCTAACAAAGGATCAAACAAATTTAATGTATCTGGGGTGAAGTGGAGACGTAATAAAATCGAGACTGGCAATGAACTATCCCGTATTGCTAATAAATTAGTCCAGATGCGCTCAAATGTACTTTTACCATCTGCTCGACGACGGCTTCGATCATGAATTTCCTTGGGTCCATCCAGAGAAATTTGGTAATCTCTAACTCCTAGATTAGCCAAGGTAGAAGCAGTCTTGATATCTAGGAAGTAACCATTAGTTGTCATTGAACCTGAATATTGCAACTGAGAATACTTTTCTGTTAAAGAGGTAGCATATTCAGAGATATCTAAAACAACATCCTTAGCCACTAGAGGTTCGCCACCAAACCAAGATAGGTTTAAAAAATTCAACTTTGAACATCGTTTATCTAAAAGCGCCTTGATACCTGCAATAATTTCCGGTTTCATTCGGCCTATGGAAAAGTCCTCATAGCAATAAACGCAACGGAAGTTACATTGCTCTGTTGGCAAGATGATTAATTCTAAAAATTTATCAGATATTAATTGCGCCCGCAAAGAGTTGGCTTTCTTTACAGATTCTATTGTTGTTGTCATTTGATTAATCCTTCACAAACACCTTTGAAATCTTTGTCACACCTCGATTGATAGCGCTGTATAAAAAAATACTTATGCCTAAATATTTTTCCCAAATAAAAGGGACAAAACAGTTATTATGTCCCGATTAATTTGATATTTATCAACTAAAATTACTAAGTACTGACTTTTTTGGGACAGTTATTATTAATACACTGACAGTTCCCGTTTCCTCTCAGTCCGCCTCTAATCTCAAGCTCTTGAGGTGTTAACTCTTGAAGTGCATCCGCTAATTCTGGATCATTTACTATTAATTCTCCGTCTTCGTTAATTTCAAAGATTTTGATATTAGCCATTAGAGTTGTTCCTCCATTTATTATCTTCAACAATCAAACATGAGGTTTAAAACCTCGATTGATAGCAGTGTATGAAACTAAGACACTTATGTCTAGATATTTTTCCAAAACAAAAGTGACAAAATAGTTACAGCTTTGTCACTAAAATTTCCGCAATTGTAACGATATATTACATAAAACAGCCGCAATTAGGGCTTAAAAGTCACAGAGTATACAAATAAACAGACAAAATACGGGATTATAAACCAGAAAAAAGGGACAAAATAGTTACAATTATGTCCCGATTAATTGGAGATTTACAGCGCCTTTGATTTGAGTTAGGTACAAAAGGGCGGGCTTTTCTGCCCACCCCACAAGATTGATGATATTAAGGTGTGTAGTTTATTTACTTGATATAAAAAAAATCAGGGAAATACAAAATCTAGCCTGATTAGTTTAGAGGTTGTTTGATAAGTTTTCAACAGGTAATTTTCATCTGAGGGAACACCGAAACGGGGGAACACATTGAATGCGGGGTAAAACAATATTTGATACCTTAATCATAACTTTTAAAACATCCTGTTAGTCCTTATAGCCTTTTTCAGGCTAATGAAGTACACATCAATTGCCTATTCCCTATTCCCTATTCCCTGTTCCGGTGTTCCCTGTTCCGGTGTTCCCTGAAACTAAACAACTTTGTACCTCACGAGCATGGGAAATGCTATATTGTAGTTATCGCCTGGCGCACCGACTTTATAAATATTTGAGTTAACATTGCCAAATATCATTTACCGTTAACTTAATTTCAGAAAACAAGGGGGAACAAATCACCATATCACCAGTAAAAACCTGCTCCTCATACAAACCTTCTACCCACTGCAAAACCGTCACCTTTTGCTGTATGGGATCTACAATCCAATACTCAGGGATTCCCCGCGTTGCATACTCAGAGCGCTTGTAACGATAATCCCGATTTTCTTGATTTGGACTGACTACCTCAATCACCAACAACGGCTGCGGCATATCCATTAAAATTAGGGAGCGTGTAGCACTTTGCATTACCTGAGCCAATTCTTCAGAAAACAAGACCAAATCAGGAACACGCACCCCCACCTGGCGACTATATACGGCCATTTCTGTTTTCATACTCAAGCGGTAATAGGGAATACCTAATTTTAGGAAGTATGCCAATAAAAACATGGCTATCCGACGATTTAGCTCACTTTCTAAAGGCATAGAAATTAATTTGCCGTTCTCCAATTCATATAAATTATCTGTACCATCATCAAATTGCAGAAACTCTTCCAAGGTCATGTTCTTGGGGGTTGTAACTGTCATGATTTTTTCTCCTATAAACCGTAAATACCCCATCTCTATCCTCATAAACCATAGAAGGAGTAAGTGGCGATCGCCCCTGCATTCCATTTAGTATTTGAAAATAGGGAGACAAGAGCGCCCCACAGTAATTACTGGGATTCCAACCAAGCCAGTAAATCCGCCATACTACCCAAATCTAGTAAAGCTTCCCCCAGGGCTTCTAATTGGTGGAGGGAAAGAGACTGGATGCGCTGCTGTAATTCTGGGGATAATTCACCGTATCGTTTTTTTAGTTGTTTGAGAATCAGGGTTAGTTCACCCTCTTGTCTACCCTCTTGTCTACCCTCTTGTATTCCCTCTTGTCTACCCTCTTGTATTCCCCGCTCATAACCTATGCGCTCGCCGGTGGTAACATACCTCATAGTCCGCTCCTGTTCAAATTGCTTAAATTCTGATTAGGCTGAAAAGGGGTAGGATACCCAC
>NZ_JAQMUH010000134.1:0-35288 GCF_028331025.1 Anabaenopsis arnoldii
ACTTTTAGTTTCGACCTACTAAAAGAGCTAACAAGGGGTTACTTCGTTCCATGTGTCCATTCTGTGTACCTTTAGAGTGATGCTATACGCCGGGTTTATCGGAAGTGCATAACGGTCTCATTCGGATAGCCGTTTCCTTGTCCTTTACCTTTTGGTTCCAGCCTATCAGCCTGATTTGGCTGGTCAATTATAACGACGCTTCAAACACATCTTCGTTGACTACTCATAGATACTTTGCTCGACGTGTACCAGGTTAGGCTCCCAGTAAGAACGCCTTTTCTCCCTGCTTTACGGATTGATGGCTAGTCGCTACCGTAAGGGAGATGCTGTCACCCTTGCACCTAGGGGGTGGGATTCTCACCCACATGAACACACAGTTATAAGAATCTGGTTTTACCCAGTCTTACCTCTCATCCCTGAGCATTAATACTCCCGATCGAGAGAACGAATCGCACCCGAATAGCAATTTCAAACCCTTCTTTTGCCCCTTCAGTGAGAACCTCGTAAACCTTGACACCACGGAAATAACCAAATAAAAGAAACAGGCAAATTAAAATAGGTATGAGCCAGTTAGAAAGGTTACTGAGAAAACCCATAGTAAATATATAAGGTAATCCCCGTACAGACAGGCGATAAAATACAACCGCCAAAAACGCTACAATTAGCCCACCGAAAACAATATTACCTATCAACCCCGGAGGAATTAATTCGGTTTTGGCAGTTTCATCTAATGTAGTTTCCCCCTGGTCCTCTGTAACTTCTAATGGAGATTCTACAGAAGTCAGCAGAGAGCGCCTGGCTAAAATTTTACTAGCAATAATAGCCACTGCTGTAGAAATAATAGTAGCAATAATGGACGGCAGCAGAATGGCGGCGGGATTGGTAGCCCCTGCACTAGCACGGACAGTAATTACACCCAGGGGTAACAGTGTCACCGAGGAAGTATTAATGGCTAAAAACAAACACATCGCAGGTGTAGCCGTTCCGGGACTAGGATTGAGTTTATTTAGTTCGGCCATGGCTTTTAAACCCATGGGGGTGGCGGCGTTACCTAGTCCCAGGGCATTAGCAGCCATATTCATCACCATTGCAGACATAGCGGGGTGGTTGGCGGGAATTTCGGGAAACAGTCGGCTCATGACCGGACGAATCAGACGGGCTATAAATCGCATCATTCCTGCGCTTTCGGCAACTTTCATAATTCCTAACCACAGGGCCATGGCTCCAATTAGTCCAATGGCTAGGGTGACGGCACTTTCAGCTGCGGTGAAGGAGGCTTCCGTTAAAGCAGCCATTTTGCCCTTATAAGCTGCTACTACTGTGGCGGAAACAATCAGAAACAGCCAAATGACATTGAGTGGGGATGATGATTTTTTCATCTATATAGACTTTTATTACATGAAACGGTTATTCTGGATATCATAGGCGATGCAAGCAGATCCCTTACCTAATTTATAGAATGTTTTAAAAGTTACTCTGGATGGATCAAGAACTTCTATCAGTCTTGACTTTTGTACTAGTCAGCGATATTTACAGAATATAAAGTAGCAGCGTGACTGCCATAATCGCCCATTTCATAAATAGTTATGCGCTCAAATTTGATTATATGTTGGGCGGCAAATAATTCTACTAGATATCGACCATTGTCTGGGTTAGTATTTGTACTTCTACCTAAAGTCAAATGGGGATGAAAAGCACTGCCAATATATCGGTATCCATATTGGAGATAATTGATTTTTTCTAATTCGCTATAGGCAGAAATATCCTTGTTTAAATCTGCATCTGTCACATAAATATGATGTTTAATACCTGCAAAGACAAAATTGTGTAAATCAACAAATATGTCATGTTGATTCAGAATCAAAAAGTACCATGCAGGTGATTTAAATTCTAGTTGAGTGACTTGAAAATCCTGCCCATATTTTTGCCGTAACCAGTAATCGCGCAGACTATAAATTAAATCAACCCAATTCAAAGAATTATGAAATCTTCCTTGTAAAAGTGTAAGATGCGGCAGATTTTGCTGACTTCCTAAAATAGGTTCAAGTGGGCAAATAGGGATGATTTTCTGCTGTAATTCTATGATTAAGGCGATAGTTTTAGGGCAGGGTACAAGAGCAATGCCAAATTTCATAGATTAACTAATACGACGACCCGCGCAAATAGTTGACATTAAACGTGGCACAATCCCATCATCATGTACAGTGATTAAATCAGCCCGTTTACCTATTTCTAAGCTGCCCCGATTGTCAAATAAATCAATAGCTTGGGCTGGATTACTGGTAAATAATCCCATAGCTTCATAAATAGGTTTACCAGTTTTGCGGGCGATGATAAACAAAGATTGCAACAAACTCTGAGGAACGTAATCAGAAGAAATCACATCTACTAAATCGGACAAAACCAATTCCATAGCCGAAACATTACCAGAGTGGGAACCACCCAAAACCAAATTAGGCGCGCCCATTAAAACTTGTAAACCTGCATTATGTGCTGCTTGTGCGGCTTCTACCGTGGTGGGAAACTCTGCTAAAACTACTCTAGCTTCTACTGCTTCCTGGACATGATCTACAGTAGCATCATCATGGCTGGCTAGGGAAATACCTTTGGTGTGGGCTAGTTTGACTAAAGCTTGACGGTTTTTGTGTGCATGAATTTTTTGTTGTTCCTGGCGCATGATGATGAAGTCTTCAATTTCTGTGGCTGTTACGCCATGTTTACCCATGTAATATTCTTTAAACTTATCTATCCTGACAAATTGTCGTTGACCAGGGGTATGATCCATGAGGGAAATCATGGACAATAAGGAATTATCGATGTATTGTTCGGTAATTTGATAAACCTTTTCATAAGCTATTTCACAGCGCAGGTGTATGCGATGTTCCACAGAGAACCGCCCTGCTGCTTGTCCCTGAGAAATAACATCAATCATCGGACCAAAGTTAGTTAAGCGGGGAGAAGCAGCATTGACATCGCCGATGGCGATCGCATCACATACAGTTGTGACTCCTGCACTTGCTAAATCCCGGTCGTGGTAAACCGCTGCAGCTTCCAAAGGCCAACGAATTCCGGGACGGGGGGACATACAGCGTTCTAGGTTGTCGGTATGTAGTTCAATCAATCCCGGTAGCAGATAATCTCCCTGGCCATTCTGGCCACAAGTCATTACTCCTGGTTGAATATCGGCAATTTTGCCATCTCTGACTAAGAGAGTACCCAGAATTTCTTGGTCTGGAAGTTGTAGGCGATAGTTGGTGTATATTTGCTCATTCATTCAAGGTTAACTCCCGGTTACACAGTTGAGACAGCACAAACTCTGTTGCAAGTAGATTGCAGTTCTTGATCGTGAAAAATGCCAATTAAAGCGCAGCCCATAGCTTTGCGTTCTTCCAGAAGTTCCATGACTATTTGGCGATTGCTTGCATCTAAGGCTGAGGTCGGTTCATCCAGTAGTAAAATTGGAAAATTCACGGCTAAGGCGCGGGCTATATTGACTCGTTGCTTTTCTCCCCCGGAAAATGTGGTAGGGGAAAGATGCCACAAGCGCTCTGGTAGATGTAGCCGATGAAACAATTCTTGAACTTTAGCTAAAGCAACTTTTCGTTCTTCTCCTAGGTCCAACAACAGTTCTGCAGCTACTTCCACCGCCGGGACTCTGGGTATAACTCGTAAGAACTGGCTGACATATCCAATAGTCTGTCGCCGCACCGCTAAAAGTTCATGGGGCTGTAGTTGACACAAATCAACCCAATGTTTTTCATGGTTGACCCAAACTGAACCACTATCAGCACGATAGTTACCATATATACAACGAATTAATGTAGATTTACCGGAGCCTGATGGACCGGAGAGGGCGACACATTCGCGCCTGTTGACTGTGAGTGATACTTTTTGTAGGACTGGTAAACTGACTCCTCCTTGTTGATGGAGGGTAAAGCTTTTGCGTAAATTTTCAACTTTGAGTAGGGGGTCGGTGGGTTGATGGATTTCTGACATGAGAGTGCTTATGGTGTGAGGGCGGCGCTAACTAACTGTTGTGTGTAGGGATGTTGGGGGTCGTCTAATACTTGGTCAGTTAAACCTGATTCCACTACTTTTCCTTGTTGCATGACTAATAAGCGATGTGCTAAGAGTCTGACTACGCCAATATCGTGTGTGACTAAAATTACACTTAAATTAAAGTTTCTCACCAGCGATCGCAATAAGTCTAATAACCGGGCTTGTACTGACACATCCAGCCCCCCTGTGGGTTCATCCATTAATATCAGTTGGGGTCGGGTCACTAACACCCGCGCCAGTTGTAATCTTTGTTGCATACCACCGGAGAAGGTATTTGGCAAATCATCCAGGCGGGATGGGTCAATCTCCACTTGTTGTAACCAGTGAGCCGCTTCTTCCCGGATCTGTCCATAGTGACGGATGCCAATATCTAGTAATCGTTCACCAATATTCGCCCCGGCGCTTACTTGCATCCGTAAGCCATCACGGGGATTTTGCTGGACAAAGCCCCACTCAGTCCGCATTAACCAACGGCGCTGATGTTCGGGCATTTGAGTAATTTCTAAATGTTTACCTTGAATGTTTCTGTAAATAACGCTACCTGTGTCGATGGCAGTCTGATGAGCGATCGCCCCCAGTAAAGTAGACTTACCTGAACCTGATTCGCCCACAATACCCAGAACCTGTCCCCGGTACAGGTCAAAAGAAATGCGATCGCACCCCGGAATCAACCCGTAGAATTTACTGACTTGTTGTACTTGTAATATAGGAAGTGCCATACTAATTTATTCCTTTCCCTTGTCGCTGATGACAATAATCTGTATCGGAGCAGATCCACATTCTGCCACCATGGTCATCAATTACTACTTCATCTAGAAAACTTTCAGTAGAACCACATAACTCACAAACTTTATCCCATCGCTCTACAGTAAAAGGATAATCCTCAAAGTCGAGGCTTTTAACTTTGGTGTAGGGTGGTATGGCATAAATGCGTTTTTCCCGACCCGCACCAAATAACTGCAACGCCGGATTCATGTGCATTTTGGGATTATCAAACCGTGGTATGGGGCTAGAACTCATGAGATAACGGTCATGTACCATTACCGGGTAGTCGTAGGATGTGGCAATATGCCCATGTTTAGTGATATCCTCATACAGCTTGACGTACATCTGCCCGTACTCTTCTAAAGCGTGCATCTTCCGGGTTTCCACAGCCGAGGGTTGGAGCCAGCGCAAAGGCTCCGGAATGGGGACCTGATAAACCATAATCTGTCCCTCCCGTAGTGGTGTTTCTGGTATACGGTGGCGTGTTTGAATTAGGGTAGCTTTAGCTGTGCTATCCGTAGTTTCTACACCACAAACCCTTTGGAAGAAACGGCGAATGTTGACGGCGTTGGTGGTGTCGTCTGCGCCCTGGTCAATCACCTTGAGGACATCGCTTTGACCAATGACTGCTGCTGTAACTTGAATACCACCGGTTCCCCAGCCGTAGGACATGGGCATTTCTCTGGAGGAGAAGGGAATTTGATGTCCTGGTATGGCGACCGCTTTGAGAAGGGCGCGACGAATTGAGCGTTTAGTTTGTTCGTCGAGGTAGGCAAAGTTGAAGCCTGTTTGAGTGGTTGATGTGGGCATTTTTTTAACGCAGAGGTTCGCAAAGGTTTTTAAACAAAAAATTCCATGTTTTCATAAGGGGATTCCTTCGTGGCGGCGATTCTAGTTGACAGGTTCCCTATATGTAGTTCTAATTTGTGGTGGTCTGGGTCGAGAATATATATGGAATCTCCCTCACTGGTGTTTTGTTTCCATTGTTTGACACCTAGCTCAAGTAATTGACGGCTATATTCTTGAAAGTCATGTTCAGGAATACTAAAAGCAATATGTGTATATTCCCTCGCCGGACTAGTGCGGGTGTGGGAATCCCAAGATAGACACAGCCATAGATTACCTGCTATCAAGTAAGCTCCTTGTTGCCATTTAGCGATCGCTTGACAACCTAAAACCTGAGTGTAGAAATTAAAAGATTCTTCCACATCAGCAACGGATAAAGTTATATGGTTAATTCCTGTAATCATCGTGGTTTTTCTCACTCCCCCTCTGGGTGAAGCTCATCACAGTTTAATTTTGGCTGTTGATTTTGTCGCATCTTGCGTACTAAATTTAACTCCGCTTGAAAGTCAATATAATGAGGTAGCTTTAGGTGTTGGACAAATCCCTGGGCTTCTACGTTATCTGAGTGGGACAGGACAAATTCGATATTTTGCGCCGGGTTTTCTACAGGTTCCCCTAACTCCGCCGCTCCCAGAGCGCGGTCTACTAAGGCCATTGACATGGCTTTGCGTTCGTTGTAGCCAAAGGTGAGTCCGTAGCCACGAGTGAATTGGGCTGGTAGTTCTTTGTTACCTTTAAATTGGTTGACCATTTGTACTTCAGTAATTGTCATATCGGCGATCGCTATTTCAAATCCCAATTCTTCGGGACAAATGACTACCTCAACTTCTCCCATGCGAATCTCTCCCGCAAATGGATGATTTTTACCGTAGCCTCGTTGGGTGGAGTATGCTAAAGAGAGTAAGAAGCCTTCGTCAGCACGTGCTAAGTTTTGTAGTCTAGCGTCTCTACTAGCGGGAAAAGTTAAAGGTTGACGAGTAAGGTCAAAGGGTGGTGGTGATTCTACTTCCCTAGGTTCTGGCTGTATTAATCCTTCTCGGTCTAATGTATCAATCACTGGGGGGAAGGGTTCCTTTGTCGCTTCCGCTGTAGGTGCGGGAGTAACTTCACCCTCGGCGATGAGTTTAAAATCTAGGAGGCGGTGGATGTAGTCAAAGGTGGGTCCTAGGTTTTGTCCTCCCGGAATATCTTTAAATATAGAAGAAATTCGCCTTTGAATTTGCATCTCACCGGTGTTGAGGGGCTGACTGTAATAGAACCGTGGTAGTGTTGTCCGATAGGCGCGCAGTAAAAAGATTGCTTCGACTAAATCCCCCCAAGATTGTTTAATCGCTAAAGCTGCTAATTCCCGATCATACAAATTACCTTCGCACATGACCCGCTCTACTGCTAGGGTTAATTGTTGTTCAATCTGCTCTAGGGTGAGTTCGGGAATTACCGGATTCCCCCGGCGCTTATTTTGCAGTAATTTCTCGGCATTTTCAATTGCTTGTTGACCACCTTTGACGGCAACGTATGGCATATTTTTACTCTTTTCTTACTCTTTTTTATACTTTTGACTCATGTTACCCTTCACCCCTGACCATAGTAAAAAAGTTAACTTTTGTGGCAGCGGTTTGGCGTTGTTGAAGTTCTTGTTTTTTAGCTAATGCTGTTTGCAGTGGTTGAATCACTTGTGCTTGAATTTGCTCATACCATTGGGGAGTTTGTAGTAAAGCATCGCACAAGGCTGCTAATTCTGCGTGACGGTGCGATCGCCCGCCTACATAACCAAATCCAGTGATGGCTGTGTCGGTTTCTAAGTTTTCTAGCTGCACTACACAGCGAGTTATGGTCATGTCTCCCAGATTAAATGGTTTTCCTGTACCTCCAGCGCGTCCTTGAACCATAACTAAACCAATTTCTGGGGAACGTAAAAAACTATAACTAGGTAATTTCTCTAAGTTGATTAATTTTTCTAATTCTGTTAACTCAGCTTTGGCGAGTGTGGCCATCCAAGTTTGTCTTTCCTTGACGGTAGCTATGTTCAAGTTTTGCATTGAATCAAATTAATAAAGTAATTTAAATCGGGTGTGGACAGATGGGAAATTTTGGCTTTGTCATCATAAATCCTTAACTGCACAGCATCTTGGGCGTAAGGACGCTGAATAAATTTCTCTGCTTCTTGAGGAGAAAATCTCCCTCCTTGCAGTTCTAAGCTGCGTTGGGATGGGATGGAAAGACTATACCAATATTCATGATCAACTGCGCAAAGATACCGTTTAGCTAAGACGTGTAGCCTAATTGGCTCTGTGACCGCCAGGCTAAATATTTGCCGTAGAAAAGGAATGGCGCGATATTCATGTTGGTCGTCTATACCTATGGCTGTCGGATCATCTCCTAAGTCATGAATTAAATGTCCTAAATCATGGAGTAAACAAGCGGTAATTAATTCATGATTTTTACCTGATGCTTCGGCCAGGGTGGCGCATTGTAATGCGTGTTCTAGCTGGGTCACGCCTTCTCCGCCATACAATTGTGAACCTTTTTGGCTGAATAGATCGATAATGCTGCCGATGGTTGGTTGCATAGTTATTTCGTTTGATATCGAGCGACTTCTTTTCCGAGGATATAAACAGATGAAATGCTAGAGGGTAAAGGATTGTCAGGAGATATCAGCAGGAAATCTGCATCTAAACCCGTGGCAATTTTACCTTTGCGATCGCTAATTT
Source organism: Anabaenopsis arnoldii (assembly GCF_028331025.1). Taxonomy (NCBI): domain Bacteria; kingdom Bacillati; phylum Cyanobacteriota; class Cyanophyceae; order Nostocales; family Nodulariaceae; genus Anabaenopsis; species Anabaenopsis arnoldii. The sequence goes on from NZ_JAQMUH010000134.1 coordinate 8,382, forward strand.
TTGCCGCTCTAGCGGGTCGATCTGAAACTAATTTCCATGCTTGTTCAAAGGACATTAACCCCAACTCTTTTAATTTAAAGGGGGCATAAAACAAGGAAGGATAGTGATAATCTGAGCACAGACAATCGAGAACATCATGTTCAACTGCTTGAGCTACACTCATTAAACCCAGGTGGGAGCCTCCACGCACTAAGTTAGGCGCACCCATGAGGACTGCTGCACCATATGCTTGAGATTTCGCAGCTAAGTCTACATCAGCGGGAAATTCTGCGATCGCTACTCGGCGTTGTTGACTGAGTGCTACTTTTTCTGGGCTATCATCATCATGGGAAGCTAAAGGAATATTGTTAGTGTGTGCCAATTCCACTAGTTTTTCTAGTTGTGCGTCTCCTTGTTCTCGCCGTTCTCTGACTTGGCTAATTAATCCGGCGATTTCTTCTATGGACATGGATGATCTTTGTTTGACACTGTTGAGATATCGCTGTAATCTCTTTTCGTTTCCTGGCGGTGGTAGGTGATCGTTGATGGATAAAATATCCACTTGACCTGATTCTAGCCAGTCACACAATTCTTGATGTTCTGCGGTATTGGCTTGTTCATGTCTGATATGAATGCGATGATTGCAATTTAAAACTTGTTTTCCTGTTTTTTGAATAAAGTTAATTAAATTACGAGCAGATTCTCGGCTACGTAAACCTGGTTCGTAGGAGTCGGTGATGGAGCAGTAAAAAGTTGTGATACCTGATGCTAAGAGATTACGGTCATTATCTACCATCGCTATGGGTAGAGGAAAGTTAACCCCAGGACGGGGACAAATCATTCTCTCAAAAGCATCGCCGTGTAAGTCTATAATTCCAGGTAGCATCTGGAGTCCTTGAGCGTTGACCAGATGAAATTGAGGCGGAGTTATTGATTGATTAATGCTGGTAAATTGTCCATCTTCAATTAAAACTGTGGCATCTTGTAACCATCCTTGGGGAGTGAGGGCATTTACTCCTTGAATAGCGATTTTTGTTGTCACTGATTTACCTTACTCAAAAATTTCTTGTGTTATGGGGTTGGACTACGCATTTAAAGCTCCAGCCATGCTGCTCAAATCCCAGTGATTCATAAAATTGATGGGCGCGATGGCGTTTTAAATTGGATGAGAGGGTGACTTTATAACACCCAGCTTCGGCACTCAGTTGTATTGCTCTTTTCACCATCTGGCTACCAATTCCCTGCCCCCGCATGGGGGAAATTACTGTCACTGCATCCAGAACAGCAAATTTGTGATAGCCCCGGTGCATCATTGTTGGTAGATATGTTAAGCTAAAGGTTCCTACTGGTTGCTGATTTAAACGGGCAAGATAGATATAGTAGTTAGGAGTTTGGGTAATTTGTGTGAAAATTTCCTCGGCGCGAGCGATCGCTAAGGGTGACTCACCATTCATGTCAGCATACAGCTGATTTAATACCGGCCAGTCTTCACGTTCAGCTATGCAAATTTCAAGAGTCATGATATAATTGTAGCTCTGGCTGTGCGTGGTAGTCCCATTACTGAATTTTCTGTGAATAAAAATACATCCATTCCTTGGGGATAGGCTTGGTGGTTTTCTGTCCAGAAATCCCAAAAATGTTGGGGAACTAAGGGAGCGATTGCTTGTTCGTCTAAAATTCCCGGACCTGTCAACATCACAGGTTGTCCCATGTCAAAGTTTTCTATCTGTATTAACAAGGTTGTGGAAGTTTCCGGTTTTTCTTCTGTCCCCATGTTAAAAATAGATAGTTCTGGCAAAGCTGCCAAATCTTCAATTAAGGCAAAGTCTGCTTTGTCTGGGTATTCTGTTAAGCGACAGCCAGTGTGGAACAATAACCAATTTTTCACGGAAGTTGTAAAACTTGGCTGTAGCCATAGTGCAACGTCCAAATCTAGCAAGGTCAAACAAGCCGCCCCACAAGCTGGGGTCAACCCCGATGGCGTGGCGTTAGTCGGTGAGGGAAGTCGCACCGTAGCCCTAGGTACACTCATCACAGCCGTAATTTTCTCAGGTCTCCCAGGTCGCGCATTAGCACCGAGCAACGCCCTAAATGTCTGTTGTGCGTCATGAATGGAGTCTGAAAAGCCCGGTAAATCAGTTACTATATTTGACATTCATTTGTGATTTTTAGTTTAAAACTATTGTTAACTTGTCTAGACATCTAGACAATAATAGATTAACCCAATTTTGACAACTTGACAATCTGAAATTGATACATGAAAGAAATAATGCCGATTTATATGCAAATTGCCGACGTGCTGCGAGAAAATATTCATCAAGGAGTTTATGAAATTGGGGAGCAACTACCCACAGAAACCAAGTTAGCAGAACAGTTTGGGGTGAACCGTCATACCCTCAGACAAGCGATCGCCCTACTCAAAAACGAAGGATGGTTAAGAGTTGACCGGGGAAAGGGAACTTTTGTCGCCACCAAAACCATCCGCTATGCTATTGGTAAGCGTGTACGCTACAATCAAACCCTAAAAGCTCAAGGTTGGCAAGCTAGGTTTAAATTATTACGTGTTTTAGAAATACCCGCTGACCATGCCATTGCCAAAGGATTAGAAATTACCTATGGTGAGCCAGTAGCCTTAATTGAACGCTTAGGTTTAGCAAACCACGAACCCATCAGCGTCGGTACTGGATATTTCCCCTTAAAGCGGTTCCCGGACTTGTTAAATCCAGAAAACATCGAGATATTACAAGCACAGCAATCAATATCTCAGTTTTTACAGCAAGTATATGGATGTGACCATATCCGCCGCAGCACCTGTGTTTCGGCTCGTTTAGTCCAGCCTGAAGATGCAAAATGGTTACAGTTACCCCGAAATCAACCGATTTTGCTGGCGGAGTCGGTGAATGTCGATGATACTGGTAACATAATTGAGTATGGTGTAACTCGGCTGCGGGGCGATCGCATGGAGTTATTCTTTGAGAATGACCTAGACATCAGCTAAACCAGCAACCTTCTCACCCTAGCAGACAACAAATCAATAACACTAGTAGCAATGACCAAAATAATTAAAATTGCGCAAACCTTCTGGTATTGAAAACTACCAAAACTTTGATATAGTGAAACACCAATACCACCTGCGCCCACAATTCCCAAAACCGAAGCCGAACGGATATTAGACTCAAATCTATAGAGAGTAAAAGAAGTCCATAAAGGCATAACTTGGGGAATCACTCCAAATACAACCTCCTGAATGTAACTCGCCCCAGTAGCTCTAATTCCTTCCACCGGACCTGGTTCAATTGATTCTACAGCTTCCGAGAACAACTTACCTAAAGCCCCTGTTGTATTAACAAATAAAGCCAACACCCCAGCAAACGGACCCAAACCCACAGCCACAACAAATATTAACGCAAAGACTATTTCATTAATAGCACGCATAGCATCCAATAATCGCCGCGTAGGTTGTACAATCCATCCCGGACACATATTATTAGATGCCAAGATAGACAGGGGAACAGACGTTAAAGCAGCCATTAAAGTCCCCCAAACCCCCATAGATATAGTAATCACCGTCTCTGAGAAATAATAGTTCCAGTCTTCAAAGTCCGGCGGAAAATACCCCCCAACATATTCCACAATGTTGTCACCCCGTTGTAAAAGTACAGGGAAGTTTAACTCGCTTTGATAATAACCAAAAATCAATGCACCACCCATGATTACCAGAAACAAAACTCTTTTAGTAGTCAAAAATTTTGCTTCTTGTTCTAACATCTTGAGTACAGTGGGAGAGGCATTAGTAACTATCTGATTGCGTGACATAATTTTTTATTAACCAAAGGTAATTTTATTGATTTATTGTTGTTTTGGCAATTGCTTTTGTAGTTCTGCTATTTTTTGCTGTTTTTCTGACTGACTGATATTTTCTTTAGCTTGAATTTCTTGGATTTTTTTGGCAATCTCTAATTCTCTGATTGTGTGCCATTCTTTATCTTCAGCTTTAACAAAACCAGCAATTTCAAATGGTGCTAAAACTTCAGCATCTTTGTAGTTATAGAAGAAATTTTGTAATTTCTGTTTTATATCTGCTGGTAAATCGCTACGATAAACAATTGGGTCACCGGGAATTAAAGGTGATTGCCAAATAATTTCAATCTTTTGTCTAGCTGTGGGATTGGTTCTTTCTAAACGACTTAAGGCTTCATTGCTGACCGTAGCGACATCTACCTGGTTGTTAGCTACCGCCAGGGCGCAAGCTTCATGACTACCAGCAAAAATCAAACGTTTAAAAGCTTTTTTAGGGTCTACGTTATTTTGCGTAAAGATATAATAACTGGGGACTAAAAACCCAGATGTCGAATTAGGATCATTAAAAGCAAAGGTCAACTTAGCCGCATTTTCAATCACATATTTATCGCCACCAACTGCTTTTGCTGCTTCTGTGATGGGATTATTTTTATTAGCGATTAAATGAGAATAATACCCCTTAGTACCATCTGCGCTTACAACTTGAGCAAAAGCTTCTGCATCCGCAACTTTTGCCGCCTCAACATAAGTTTTACCACCCATCCAAGCTGCCTGAACTTTACCAAAGCGCATGGCTTCTATAACCGCTGCATACTGTGTAACGTAGAAGGGTTTAATGGGAATCCCAACTTCTTCAGACATAGCAGCAGCAAAGGGTTCCCATATAGGTTTTTGATTAGATTGGGATTCTGTAGATAGAACACCAAAGTTAATTTCTGTGATGGTTGCACTACTATTCTCAGGAGTAGAACTACAGGCTGAAAGTACCTTGAAAGTTGCCAAAGTGATAATAAATAAAGCAGCCCGTTGAATGAATAATTTTCTGTTCATCAGTTATTGTTTGTTGTATCAATGAATTGAGGATTATACACAATGATTGTGATAGCGTACCGGTTGGTTACATACACTAAGTAGTATCTGTTGACAGGTAACAGTCAACAGACCATTAAGACAAATAATTATGGCTATTAACTACCTTTAATTACTTTGCAGTGCTCGTAGTTGGTTGTTCAAATCATTCAACTTTTTCTTATCGGCACTACTCAAATTAGGTTTAGATTCTAAGTCTAAAACTTGTTTAGCAATATCCAATTCCCGGATAGGATTCCATGTTTTATCATTGGCTGGAACTAAAGCCGACCACTGTAAAGGTTCTAGGATTTTCTTGTCTTTAAAATTGTAGAAGAAATTCCGTAATTTATTCTTAACATCCTGTGGTAAGTCTTTCCGATAAGCAATTGGGTCACTGGGTATGATGGGTGAAGTCCAAATAATTTCAATTTTTTGGCGTGCTGAGGGATTGGTTTTTCCTAATCTCTCTAAAGATTCATTATTATTGGTAGCTATATCTATCTGGTTATTGGCTATTGCTAAGGCTGTAGCTTCGTGACCACCAGAGAAAATTAACCGTTTAAAAATTTTCTTGGGGTCTACTTTATTTTTAGCAAATACATAGTAACTCGGTACTAAAAATCCTGAAGTAGAGTTAGGATCATTGAAAGCAAAAGTCAGTTTAGCAGCATTTTGCAGAACATACTTATCGCCGCCTTGTCTTTTAGCTGCTGCTGTGATGGGGTTATTTTTGTTGGCAATTAAATGAGAGTAGTAACCTTTACTACCATCAGTAGCTATAGTTTGAGCAAAGGCTTCTGCGTTGGCAATTCTAGCAGCTTCAATATAGGATTTACCACCATACCAAGCTATATGTACTTGACCAAAACGCATGGCTTCAATGACGCCTGCATACTGAGTAGCATAGAAGGCTTTAACGGGAATACCTATAGACTTGGATAAAGCGGCAATAAAAGGTTCCCAAAGAGGTTTTTGATTGGCTTGAGATTCTGTAGATATGACCCCAAAATTGAGTTCTTTAAGTTGTGCTTGGGCTGGTTCAATCCAGTTGTTGTTAAGAGTAGATATTATTTTAGTGCCTACTAAAGATGCACCAAATAAAGCGGAACTTTCAATAAATGATCTGCGTTTCATAGTTTATTTCTCGGTGAATTAAACATTTAGCATTTGTGGTTATTTATGAGGATTATATGAGTATTTCCCCATGTCCTCGCATTACCAGTTCTTCTACTGCTGCACCATAAATTTCATTCAGCTTCTGATCATCAAGTTCTACAGTTGCACCATCAAACATCACTTCTCCATCTTTGAGAGCGATAACTCTTTCAAAGTAACTCCGCACCATTTGAATTTGATGTAAAGAAGCGACTATACTAATTCCCCTGTGGCGATTTAACTGTACCAACAACTCCATGACTTTGCGCGCTGACTCAGGATCTAGGGAAGCGACGGGTTCGTCAGCCAGAATGATTTTCGCTCCCTGTACTAAACAACGAGCGATCGCTACTCGTTGCTGTTGTCCTCCAGAAAGCATAGATGCACGTTTATAAGCGTGTTCAATAATCCCTACTTGCTCTAGTGCTGCCAAAGCACTAATTTTTTCTTGTTTACTAAATAAATGTAATGTTGAGCGTAAGGGGGATAATCTTGCTAAGTTACCAACTAAAACATTTTCGATAACTGTGAGCCGGTTAACTAAATTAAACTGTTGGAACACACAGCCTATTTGACTACGTAAAACCCTAATTTTAGAGTGTAATTTACCCTGACTTTGTAAGGTATTGCCAAAAACATCAACTTGGCCTGCATCTCCAATTTGCAGACCATTAATGTGGCGTAAGAGTGTAGATTTACCTGATCCGGACGCACCAATTAGGGCGACCATTTCCCCTCCGTTAATTTGGCAGGATACGTGTTTGATTGCTGTCTTACCTTTAAAAGTTTTGGCAAGATTATTAATTGTGATAGTCACTGTAGTTGTTATTCTTTAACACCAACTCTGTCATGAGAATAACGCAAATTAGTTAAGGAATAGTTAAGCAAAGGATAATTTTAAATTTAACTTTTGTCGCCAAATTTCCCCGTCTTATTTTTTTACAAAAGGCTGCCGTTAAAGCGCTCATATTGCCCTTATAAGCTGCTACCACCGTGGCGGAAACAATCAGAAACAGACTAATGAGATTAAGTGGTATAGAGGCGGTCAAACCGCCTCATCTGAATCTTGAAATACCCCAGGTATTAGACTAATTGTGGGAGAAATGGGCTAGACAGACCTACAGATGCCCGCCGCACAGAGGTTACATCGCCCGAATCTAAATTTCCGTTGCCTGTAGCGTCTCCTATAATCAGAGGATCAGTCACAGGGAAAGCCCTAAATCCTGTATCAAGTCCCACATTGACGCGAGAAATTAAGGACGCATCTGCAGCAAGATAGCTTTCAGTTCTGGTGGTGTCTCCCAATAATGCTACCAGTTGTACGGCACTGTCTCCTATTAAGCCAGCACCGGGAAGTATTTGCAGTACACCTTTAGCACCGTAGCTCGCAGTATCTCGAACCTGAGCATTCAAGGTGATTAAGTCGGTACTAGCATTGAGGGCAGGTCCACTGAGGGTAAACTGAGCTTGTCCTCGTGTATTGAAGTCAGACTCTAAATCCCAACCCGGTGCGGCTACATTTGCTCCGGTAATAGCCAGGAGGTCTGGGTCATATTGCAAGGTGAAGCTGATGTTTTCTAAGCCGCCGGGATTGCTGATGCGGATGGGTAGAGGATTGAATTGACCCCCCCCACGTATGTTTACCTCTTGATCTGGTCCACGGCTAAAGTCAGGTAAGGTGAGGACTGGTGCTGTGGGGCTATCCACGGTAAATTGGCGCACAAAGTTACCAGATAAACCATCTTCATTACCATCGAGTAGGCGATCGCCGCTGCTGACGAAACCATCACTACGGCTCTCCAGGGTGAGAGTGTAATTACCGGGTGCTAGAATATCACCTGTTTTGACAAAGGTGAGGGTGTTAGCATTGCCTTGGTCCCAAATGAGTGAACCATTGATGATATTTCCGGCACTATCGGTGAGGATGAGGTCTGGTGAATCAGTAACCGGGGCTCCTGTGTTGTTTGGATCTATTCCTCTGTACAGGTTAAGGACACTCAGATTTAGGTCATCATTGAATGTTAAGATAAAGCCACTGGGGTTCTGCTCCAAATTCGTGACTTTGAAGGTTTCCCCAACAAGATTAATAGGTTCTAAAAGACTTTCTGTCTGAGAAAAGACATCACGACCTGCTACTAATGCAGAGGGTTGAATACCTTGGAGTAAAGCCAGGGGAACATCTGTGTCAGATAATACAGCAATAACAATAGTATCTGTATTTTCCCTAATTAGCTTGACGACTGTGAGGTCGGGTAGACCAGCAACTACTAAGCGATCGCCCCCGGGTTGAAAATCGGTAATAATAGCTAACTCAGATGGAATAGAGCCATTGGCGAGGTAAAAGGTATTTGCTCCCTCGTCCCCGGTGAGAATACCACCGTTACCGGCAAACAGGTGATCATCCCCTTCACCGCCAAACAGTTCATCGGTAGCCGGCCCTGCAATTAAACGGTCATCCCCTTCACCGCCAAACAGTTGATTATTTCCAGTACCGCTGGAGGCATCTAAAATATCGTCTCCTTCCTCGCCGTAGAGACGATTGAACCCACCACCGTCTGAGACTGTTAATCTGTCGTTACCAGCTCCCCCGTAGAGTTCATTGTCGCTGCCTTCCACAACAATTAGAAGATCATTACCTGCCTCGCCATATAATATATTCCGGCCTATACTGCCTGCGGCTGATAAGGTATCATCGCCATCACTCCCGTAGAGCGTATGGTTATTGCCAGCGATGAGGGTGTCATTACCTAGACCTGCATATAAGATGACCTGTTCTGGGGAAGGGGTAGAATCAAGGATGTCATTACCTTGTAGTCCAAATACCTGAGCATTGCCTGTATTGGGAGCAAAAAGTTCATCATCACCGTCGCTGCCAAATATCCGGGTAAAACCTGACTCATTGACTAGGGCTTGTGTAGTTGCTACACTGGTCAAATCCCCATCAATTAGGGTAGCGTTTAATACCTCTACCCCTTGAGCAAAGATAACAATATCAGCCACGGCAATATCTACAGACCAAGTGCCGTCTTCTCCAACAATGCTTGTATTGTTTCCTGTCAAAGTTAGTCCGCTGGCAAAGCCTAAGATCAAGGTTGCTCCGGGTTTACCTGTACCACTGATGCGAAAACTGGTAGCTGATATGGCAGAATTGAGAATTACTGTATCAGTAATTAAATCAATGGTAGGGGGGGGAAGAGGTACCACCACGGGGGCACCAGGGTCAAAGATTACTCCGGGGGTGGGGTCTAGGTCTCCTGGTTGATTGTCTTGTAAAAATAGGGCGGCTCCATCAATGCGACCATTACCATCTCGGTCTTGTAGCACTGCGCCTAAGCCTGTATTGGGATTGAAGTTGAACAAAAAGAAATTACCGTCACTATCCCGCTTTACAAAGCTGTTGTAGTCTGGTAATCCTAATACTCTTTCATCAAAGGTGAGTTCTAGCTGGTGAATGGTATTAGAGAAGATATCTTCAGAACCAGGAATGGGCACAAGGTTGAAGGACAACAGTGGCGTATATAATTCGGCGCCTGGAATGTCATCGTTTAACTTGTTTACTTGATCGGGATTATTGAGAATATCAATTGAATTAATATTTCCGATTTCGACAACACTGTTATCTGCCCTATTTACATTGATACTGGGGGTGAGGGTCGTAGTGGTATTTACTCTAAATGTCCGAAAAACTTCCGAGAAGCTACTATTAAATGTCTGGGTAGCAGTAACCTCTTGTATTCCCTGACTAAAAGCCGCTACGTCCTCCGCTATAACTGGGACTGACCATTGACTATTTTGATTTACCACTGTGGTGTTACCACCTGCTAATTCTCGACCACTATCAAAAGTCAGGCGTACTGTTGCTCCGGGCTGACCGCCGCCGGTGATATTAAAGCCAGTTTGAGCTTCTGCTGAACTGATAATGTTGTTATCAGTGATGGAGTTAATGAAAAGAGTGCTCATTTTAAAGATGTCCTGTTTTGAACTAACAACTGACTGATAGGGGCTAAGGGGAGACCCCGGACTTCTATAGGATTTGTGGTCACATGAAAAAATGTGGTCAGAAGTCCGGGTTCTGATTTAAGAAAAGACAAACTGACTGGAATCGTTGAGATTGAATTGGGCTATATTGACCCCTTCGATGAGGGCGATATCTGTACCACCAATTTGAATGAGGGTGTTACTATTTTGACTGGATAGACTGACTTGGTTGACGGTAATACCACCCATACCGATGCGGTCTATACCTAGTTGAAAATCTTTGACGACATTGGGTGCATCGGGTAGGGAACCGCCAACTACTAACCAGAAGTTATCAGCACCAGCGCCGCCCCAGAGTAAATTATTACCACCCAGTCCGGCGTAGAGACTGTCATTACCATCGCCACCGAACAGGCGATCGCCTACGGTAGAATACAATTGGTCATCACCGGAACCACCATAGAGGCGATTATGACCATCGGGACTAGAGCGCAGCACATCCGGACTGGAACCACCAAACAGCATTTGTCCCCGTCCTTCGGCTACCTGTAAGGTGTCGTTGTCAGCACCACCTAGGAGGATGTTAGCGTCACTGGCTTCCACAACCCTCAAGGTATCTTGACCGCGACCGCCATCTAAAACGCTGGTACTGGCTGGACCTTGAGTACCAATCATTAAGGTGTCATTCCCATCTCCACCGTTAGCTAAAGATACACTGGCTACCATGATGGTGTCATTACCGTTCCCGCCTAAAACTTCTATATAGGAAACTTGGCTGGCATCAACTACGTCATCACCATGACCGGAAAATACTGTTTTCAGGGGTTGATTACGGTTTAAAACAATGTCGTCAGATTCCGCAGTACCAAAAATTAAAGGATTGGGGTCTAAGGGGGCGGTGGCTATCCTACCTTGTGTATCTGCTAAGAACAAAATCTCATCACCATAAACCCGGCGTTCTGTGTTGATTAAGTTGTACTCAGCATCTAGGATAGGGAAAACATAGACTGGAGTCATGAGGACTTTAGCACTGGCTCCCCCAGCAGGATTAAGGCGCTCTAGGTTTACTTCCAGGTGACCGTAGTGCTTACCACCATCAATAAGTTGTGGTACTCCGTCAATCTGTTGCCATAATTCCCCTTCTCTTTGGTCAGCTGTCCACTGGCTAAACTCGTTATAATTAAGTAGAGGTTTATCTAAACCGGAGCCATCCCGTTTTTGTCCCCTCAAGCCATCACCAGCTACCCCAACATCGTAATAGCTTACGCCAATCCCATCGCCATCCTCATCAACAAAGCTGCGCTCGAACATCTCACTATGACCAGACAAGACGGCAGCTACCCCATATTGCTCAAACATACTATGGTACTGGCGCATGGGTGTTCCTGCTTGTCCAGTGGACAGGACATGATTCATCGGTTGACCATGTTCCCCACTGCTGTAAGGTACATGATGAAACTGCGCAAAAATAATCTGTCCGTGGCTGCGAGCATCATCAAGTTGTTCCATGACCCAGTTCCACTGAGTGCTACCAGGATTGAAATCAGCTAAATCAGTTCCCCCAGCAGCTTCATACTGCTCACGGGTGTAGTTTTCCTGAGTGTCCGTTCCCGTCCCTGTATATTCCCTACCGCTGATTTTGGGGGGTTGTCCTTGTCCACCATAGTTAGATCGGCGGTCATCCGGCTCCCCATTAGAACTATCTAAGGTGAGGATAGTTACTGGACCGTAGTCAATGCGATAATAATTACTCCGATGCTCAGGAGTGCCGTTGTCAGGGGAATCAAAGTAAACATCATACTTATCCCGCCCAAACTTGGGACCAAATCGACCATCGGCATCTGTACCATAGCCGCCATTGAGAGCGCCAAAGTTCTCCCAGTTACCTAAAGCTGGTAATATAGGGTACTGAGATAAACCGCTATCATATTCCCCGGCGTTGTGTCTAAAAAATTCATCCCACGCGGGTTGATAGCCGCCTCCCTGTACTAGGTCTCCGGGCATGACCAAAAAGTCAGGGTGACGACTGTTAACTACGGCTAAGTTTTGCTGGTAGCCTTCTGTTTCTGTGAGGGCATAACGTAAGGTTTGAGAAGCCCCAGAGCCAGATGTGCCAAAGGTGTCAGCCCACTGACTATTACTAAGTGCGGGGCGTTCTATAGAATTAGTTGCTAAAGCACCGGGTTGCCATTCCCGATTAGTAACCCTTCCCTGGGGTTCGGTTTCGCTGTCAGACATGGCTATAAAGCGAACGCTAGACCAATCTGTATTACTAGGGGCGGTTTTAAAGGTAGAGGTAAAAGTTTCACTCCCCTGGGTAACTGTGTAGTTATAGGTCTGACCTGGTAATAAACTTTGTATGTCTATACTGTGCTTATAGTTGTTGTCACTGATTAACCAAGAACCCGGCTCTAGTCCAGAGATATTTTGATTTTTCTCAGCTGTAGTATAAGCCAAGAGGGGTTGAAAGACGGGGGTACTAACCAAATCCAGGGGGTTATTTAAACCCAGTCCGGTTATGGTTAATCTCCCTGGTATATCTTGTTGGGTAAACCAGGTGATGTAAATCCCTTCAGATGATGGATTTTGCAAATAGGGGTTAATTCTAAATTCAGACATGGTGTAAAACCTCCTTGGGTAGTGTTTTCACTTTTAGCTACGGGGAGATACCGGACTTCTACGAGACTTGTGGTGACATGGGGAAATGTGGTGAGAAGTCCAGTATCTGGTTTAAGCAAAGACAAACTGACTGGAATCGTTGAGATTGAATTGGGCTATATTGACCCCTTCGATGAGGGCGACATCTGTACTACCTACCTGAATGATGGTGTTACCATTTTGACTTAATAAACTAACTTGGTTGGCGGTAATACCACCCATACCGATGCGGTCTATACCTAATTCAAAGTCTTTGAGGACATTGGGTAAATCGGGTAGGGAACCGCCAACTACTAACCAGAAGTTATCTGCACCTTGACCGCCCCAGAGTAAGTTGTTACCACCCTGTCCGGCGTAGAGGCTGTCATTACCATCGCCACCAAACAGGCGATCGCCCACAGTAGAATACAATTGGTCATCACCGGAGCCACCATAGAGGCGATTATGACCATCTGGACTAGAGCGCAGCACGTCCCGACTGTCACCACCAAACAGCATTTGTCCCCGGCCTTCTGCTACCTGTAGGGTGTCATGGTCAGCACCACCGAGGAGGATGTTAGGGCCGTCGGCTTCGACAACTATCAAGGTATCTTCACCCCGACCGCCATCTAAAACGCTGGTACTGGCTGGACTTTGAGCACCAATCATTAAGGTGTCGTCACCATCTCCACTGCTGACATTGCTGTCACTACCCACCAAGATAGTATCGTTCCCCTTACCGCTATATATTGCATTACTAACAGCTTGACTCCCATCTACCTGGTCATCTCCATCCCCGGTAAAGACGGTAATACCTGATTGGTCGCTGGTTAATGTCAGGTCATCTGCACTAGGGGAACCACTAATCACAGTTACTGCCTCTTTGATTAGGTCAATATCTGTGATCACAGATACTACATCGTTACCTTCACTAGAAGCAATCACTCCCTGGAGTTTACCTGTGGGTGTGGTTAGAAAAGCTATTCCCTCAATGCGATTGGCATCGGGGAAAATGATGGGATCAACTGCTACCACGTTGTATGGATCAGTGATATCAAAAACAGCCGCTACGCTGGTAGTGGTGCGTTCAAGGGCTACTAAGGCATGGGTGCGTCCATTAACAGTCACTACTTCCACCATCTCTGGCTCAGTGCCCTTGTCATCATCACGATTAGAAGCCATGAGTCCCAGACTGTTGGCTAGTTCTTCGAGGGCATTACCGCTGTCAAATACAACATTACCCTTGTCATCGAATATGCGTAAAGAGCGCGAGCCGATAGTGTAAGCCTGGTCGATTAATCCATCACCTGTAATATCACCATAATTGTTGAGTAGATTTAGTCGGGTACGGACACCGGGGTCTGGATCATATGAGAGGTTTAGGAGTTCTACACCAGGATGGTTACGGAAGGAATTATTATTGATAGGAGTACTACTATTAGCCCTGGTAAGGTCATAAAAAATATTACCTTCATCTGGGGGATATTCCCGGGAGTCACCCTCTCCTGCTGCGAGGATGAAAGTGCGTCCCTGTGAGTCGGTATACGTAGCCAGTCCATCGGGCATGGTCAATCCGTAAACTTTTAATCCGGGGAGAGGCCTGTAGATGTTTGTGTCGTTTGGTCCATCGCGATCAGAACTATCCAACCCCATGGAGTTAAAGGTAACAACTGTGAAGCTGTTACCACTAGCACCCTCAGTACCAAAGTCATTGTCATAGTTAATTACTAAAGCCCCGTCATCCCGCAAAGCCAGACCTTCTGGTTTATCGTAGGCTAATGTACCGCCAATGGAGGGCAGGTTAAAAAGTTCTACTTTATGTGCTAGACGAATACCAGCACCAGCCAGAGTGTCCGCAGTGGATATGCTGTAAACACCATCTACTAAGGTGCGGCGATTATCTAGGAGTTCGGGCTGGGCTACACCTATGAGGTTAGTCCAACCATCTGTTAAGGTGATTTCTAAGGTATTAGTGGCACCACGCAGATCTACCTCATAGATGTGTTTAAGTCCGTTGAGATTGCGATTACTGTCCCGCTCAATGACGTAGAATACATTTTTGACGGGATCGAATACGGCATCACCGAGTTTGTCCTGGTTGGTGCGGCCACTGAGGAGATAGAAATGCTCTGTTTGAGGAATCCCTGTTGCTGGATCAATAGCTAGGATGCGGATGAGTTCTGAGCGGCTGCGGGAAGGTCTACCCTCTTGATTAATATTGTCAAGGGGACTCTGCATGAAGGCATAGAGGAGTCCGTTGTTGGAGTTGAAGGACATGGCTTCAATTCCCCGGTTTGGCCAGCGATTACCGTAGATAGCTGGTAGAGTATCAATGGTTTCCGCACCGATTACTACACCGTGTTGCTGTTGGAGCAGCGCCTTTTGTCCGGCTGGAATATAGCGCTGAATTAAGTTACCGGTGGTAAAGTCAAATAGAGCAATCTGTCCACGGTACTCATCGCCCACTGCGAATACTTTACGTTCTACTCCCTCAATGGTAACGGTGAAGACTCCCACGGTTTCTGAGTCAATACCGAAGGGGTCATAGGGGAGGTCTTGGTTATTGCTATCGATGGGGATATCATCCTTGACAGCCAGCTGAGGTAGTCCAGTCAGGGGTGCCCCATCTTGTCGATTTAAACCAATCTTGTCTAATTCTGTAATTTCTCCTGTTCCCCGATTCATCCCCAATTTGTAAATGGTGGGTTGGAAATCGGGGTCTAAGAATTGCCGCTTACCATCCACAAGGTCACCATTGGGACCGCGATCAGTGATGGAATAATAAACGTCAAGTGGTTGTTCATTAATGGTTTCTACCCGGTCAAACCAGAGTCCAGAGAGTCCACCCGCCAGAACTCCTTCAGGAAGGTTATTATCTCCCATGGCGTAACTCAGGGAGTAGTTAAAATTATCTGCACTGGGGCGACCTCGTTCCCAATCCTGAATACCTGCGGAGAAGATATTGGTGATTTGTGGGGTGTCTGTACTCAGGTCTAGTACTGCGATCGCGTTATTCTCTTGTAAGGAGATGTAAGCTGTGTTACCATCCGTAGTGATGGCGATCGCCTCTGGTTCCATGTCTTGAGCTAGGGTGGTGGTAACATCGGGGCGACCACCAATGCGAATACCACGGTTAATTAATTCTTCCTTGCGACCTTCCCATGGGCTAAAGTCGATGGTTTGAACATTGGCTTGGGTAGGTGCTTGGGGTGTGGAAGAAAGATAAGCGCTGGTATCGATAACTGAGATGGAACCTACGGGGTCAATTGCGTATTGATTGTCAGGCTCCCCTTCATTAGTCACCAGTAGCTTTGTACCGTCGTTGTTAAATTTCACCATATCTGGCAATGCACCCACTGTTACATCAGTGAGGAACACAGGTAGCACTGGATTAGTGAGGTCGTAGAACTGGACAAAGCCCGGTTCCGTCTTCACCGGATTTTGCACCGCTACGGCTAGCAGCCGGCCAAACACTGCCACGCTTTGTAGGGTATTACTGTTGTCTGACGGGGTAGCCACAGCCACTGCTCTGGGGTTAGAGGGGTCAGTCAGATCACTTACCACAATCGCTCCTGATCCACCACCGACTGTGTAGAGGATACCGCTTACAGGGTTGTAGGCAGATATCTCAGCGTTCGCTCCTAGTGAATCAAGGTTGAGAACGCCATTAATCCCTTCTAGGGGAGGGGTGATGTTGTTAAAAATGAGGTTAGACATAGTGGGTTGAGCAGAATTTAAACTTGCAGTAATGGGGTCTTGCAACTGATCAATGATCTGTGCGGGCTATGTTTTGCCCGTCAACTGTCAACCGGTATATTATGCAAGTTAAAAATTAAGCAGTTATTATTAAGTCGTTAAGAAGTCTTTAAGTCACCAAGTGGATAAGCATCGCGTAAATCTACGTGATCATCAATATGTAAAACGCCTTACTTGGGATACTTATTGGCTAATGCTGGGAAGTAACCTAAAGGTACACTATGATCACCACCAATAACTGCAACACGCTTACCCTGGTTCATTGCTGTTTGACACTGGGTGAATAACCATTGATTGAGTTGTTTCCCCGCTTGATTAATTTCTGTGAGTACGGGAGTTAAATCGGGTGTATTTGTCAATGGTTGACCTTATGCTAGTCTTTTAATGATTTTAGCTGCAAAAGTACGATAATATACATTTTTTTTAAACATTACTCCATGTATACTGTATAATATAAACTTTTCTTGTGAGTTGGCTATGAAAAATACGACACCGCCCCCGCCCCCACCTTACAATTTTAACAATAATGATTTAAGGATTATTTGCAACGAGTTAATGGCGTTAAAAGCAGAATTAGCAGGTAAGATTTTTTGGACTGTTTTTTGGGCAAATATATTATCTGGGTTAGCCATTTTTATTGTTATATTGTTTATAGCAAATTTTATGGCAAATCTCGACTGAAAACTTATCAAACATCCTCTAAAAAGATGTTTGGAAACTAATGATTAGTCTATCAAATCTTGTTTCACCCCAACCTAACCCTCCCCTTATAAGGGGAGGGGACTGGATTTGATTGTTTTTTGTGTGTTGGGTGTGTTCCCTGTTCCCTGTTCGGTGTTCCCTGTTCGGTGTTCCCTTTTCCCTTTTCCCTAAGATAAAAATTACGGCTGAAAACTTCTCAAACAACCTCTAAGATTGGGAGAGGCTAACCCGACATTGAAATGCGCTCTCTAGTTTATTAAATTAGCCAGTTTGTAAACAATTCGCGCCCCCACGTTACCATCCCACTGCGCATTACCAACTTCGCAGACATCAAAACCAATAATTTGTCTACCGCTTTTGACTAATTCTCGGAATAAACAAAAGGTTTGCTCTAATTCTAATCCTCCGGGAACGGGTGTACCTGTATTTGGGCAAAGTTTGGGGTCAAGTCCGTCCACATCAAAGCTAATATAAACTTGTTCTGGTAAATGACTGATGATTTCTCGACATAAATCAAGCCAAGTGTTACCGGCGTAAAGTCTTTGTTTAAGAATAGGGTCGTAATAAGGGATAATCCGCTCATGAGATTGGTCAATTATGTTCACTTCCTCATGGCAAATGTCACGTAACCCTACCTGCACTAATTTAGATATCTGCGGTATTTTCAGGGCGTTAAACATGATAGAAGCATGGGAAAATTCAAACCCCTCATAAGCATCGCGTAAATCTGCGTGAGCATCAATATGTAAAATGCCGTATTTGGGGTACTTGGTAGCTAATGCTTGGAAGTAACCTAAAGGTACACTATGATCACCACCAATAACTGCAACCCGCTTACCCTGGTTCATTGCTGTTTGACACTGGGTGAATAACCATTGATTGAGTTGTTTTCCTGCTTGATTAATTTCCGTGAGTACGGGAGTTAAATCGGGTGTATTTGTCAGTGGTTGACCTTGTGCTAGTCGTTCAATAATTTTAGCTGCCAAGGTACGATAATATTCATTTTTTTGGAAAATATCCGGAGAAATTTCCATCATGAAAATTCCTTGTTTCCACCCATGAGGACGATCTAAATCGAATAAATCTACTTGTACAGAAGCATCAAGAATCTGTTGTGGCCCTTTTGCCGTACCTGCACCATAGGATACAGTTACCTCCCAGGGTACAGCAATGATCATCAAGTTAGCAGACTCATAGTCCGATGGCAATCCAAAGATATTACCATTGATTTCACCTACTCCACTGGGATTGTAGTCTGGCTGTTGAATATTCATTGTCTTGGTTTTACACCCACGGGTAAACTGTGATATTGTACCGGAATATTGTAACTTAAAACTCACGGCTGAGTTACAGCGCATTTCATCTGTGTACCTACATATAAGCCTCTATGGGTATACATCTGTGGATGAGGTTGTTAATTCCTCTTCTAGTTCTTGCACCAAAGAAGCAACTACAGCTTTTAAAGAACCTGTATTTTCAAAGACTCGTCGCTGACGGGTATAACTAGCGCCGGTTTCTAATCTTTGCGCCAGTAGTTGCAAGTATGAACTTTCTCCCAAATTGTCAGCAGAGGGGGCGATCGCATCTAATATATCCCGAATTATATCGCCTATGGGTCTAGTGCCACCTTGCTCATTTTCGATGTAATTTGCATCTAAACCCCAGCGAGACGCTCGGAAAAAATTTTCTTTTTCCATTAACCAAGGTAGGGGGGACAACAAAAATCCTGTGTGTTTGCCTTGGGGGTAGTGGTAGAGGTATAATATGAGGGAGTGGATAAGGGACGCTAGGATGATGGACTCTTTTACCGTTGGTTGAGCATCCATGACTCTGATTTCTAAAGTTCCCAAGTCTGGCTGAGGTCGTAAATCCCAGTGAATGTCCCGGATAATCTGAAACATTCCGGCGTTTTGGGAGCTAATAAAGAATTGACAAAAATCTTTCCAGGTGGGAAACAACCCAGGAGTACCATAGGTTCTCGATGATGATAGGAAGCGGTGACGATAAGAAGCAAAGCCAGTATCACGACCCCACCAAAAAGGTGAACTAGCAGACAAGGCCAGTAAAATGGGGAGATAAGGTTGGAGCTTACCCATGATATCTACAGCTACATCACCGGATGGCATTCCCACATGAACTTGGAGAGCAAAGGTCATCATCATATCTGCGAGATAGCCCGATGCGGCTTGTTGGGCGAGATACCTGGGAGTGGGTGTAACATTGGTAAAGCGATCGCAAAATGGATGAGTACCAGAAGTACAGATATTCATCCCCAGATTCTGGCATTGCAGCTTAAGGTGAGAAAGAATAGCCAAAATATCAGTTTCTAACTCATGGATATTGAGGCACACTCTGGAACTAATTTCAACAGAGGCTTGCTGAAACTCTGGCTGGATGCAAGAATTTTTGGGGATGTGTGCCAACAAAGGTAAAATCCCATCTACCAATTGCAGGGTTTGGGGATTGAGCAATTGTAACTCAATTTCCATACCGAGAGAGAATTCAGAAGAACTTTTAAATTCTAAATCTGTCATCCCATCTTCCTCTGACTAGTACATCTGGCGTGACCTACTAGTTTAATGACTTTTTGTGTTGGGTGACTTCTACTTTAAAGGTGTTGACACTTCCCCTGACGCTCTTTCTCCCCAAAGGATGTAAGCGGTATAAATTCAATGGGTGTGTGGTTCCCTGATCTTGCGATTACCCGAAACTGGGTTAAACTGGGTTTACCATCTTGGTAATTCAGTTCTTGAAGGGGAGGAATTTGGTCACTGGGCGCTGCAGTCGCACAGGGAACGGGTTTGAGTGCAACGCTGTTAATACCAATGGCTAGGGAATGAATTGGATATCATCATATACGCAGCTAAGTGTTTTTCTCAAAAACCGTGCCAAGATAGAAAGTAAACAGTTTAGTCAAAGGAAGGCTAAAAAACACAGTGCAGATTACTTTTTTAGGGACGAGTTCTGGTGTACCTACGCGATCGCGCAATGTTTCGAGCATAGCGCTAAGATTACCCCAAAGGGCAGAACTATGGTTGTTCGACTGTGGCGAAGGGACTCAGCATCAAATTTTGCGGAGTGACCTGAAAATGAGTCAAATATCCCGAATTTTTATCACCCATCTGCACGGTGATCATATTTTTGGCTTAATGGGACTTTTGGCTAGTTGCGGGTTAGGTGGGAATGTGCAACGAGTTGATATCTACGGACCACCGGGATTAAATGAATATATCCAAACTGCTACGCGTTACTCACATACACATTTTTCTTATCCTATCAAGGTTCATGTTGTGCGTCCGGGAATTATTTATGAAGATAATGATTTTACCGTCAGGTGTAGCCCTTTACATCACCGCATTACAGCATTTGGTTACCGGGTTTCGGAAAAAGACCGCCCAGGAACCTTTGATATAGACAAAGCCAAAGCCTTACAAATTCCCCCAGGTCCGGTTTACGGTCAACTCAAGCGCGGTGAAATAGTCACACTCAGCGACGGAAGAGTAATTAAGGGTACAGAATTATGTGGACCTACAGAAATCGGGCGCAAAATAGCTTATTGTACAGATACAATTTATGCTGATGGTGCGGTAGAATTAGCACAAGATGCAGATGTGTTGATTCATGAGGCTACCTTTGCCCATCAAGATGCAGATTTAGCTTTTGAGCGATTGCATTCTACCAGCACCATGGCGGCGCAGACAGCTTTAATGGGTGGGGCGCACCGGTTGATTATGACTCATTTTAGTCCCCGATATGCTCCCGGTAACAGCATTGAATTAAAAGATTTACTCAATGAAGCCAGGGCAATTTTTCCTAATACACATATGGCTTATGATTTCATGACTTACAGTGTACCCAGGAGAAGGGAGGCTGTTGATCTCTGCACGCTTTGAAAAAGGTGGATTCCGATAGCTGGCGAGCCGTAGCCATACTGTTGTGTCCCAAAGTGGCTTTGACCGGTTCAAACAGTCCTACCCGCATCGACCTATTATGAGGTTGTACGGCTAGTTTAGGTCTTACTGGAAGATTTTACCTATTGAAGGCCGCTCAAGGCGATCGACTTGAGCACTGTGTAAAGCCCAATCACCTTGTGACATACTCACCGACCTTCTATGTCGGTGATTCTTGACGTTTCACTGCAACTTGCTACCGAAGTAGTCTTACAGTCGCTCCTCGCCCATTTCAAGTCGTGCGGATGCCCCATGCTGACAATCTTACATTATACTGTACTGCACGCTAAACACCAAGAGCTATGCAGGACAGACAAAAGCCGTCCTAGAAGGACGTTGCTGTGTATCCCACTCCTTTGGTCAAGAGTATGAACTCAACACAAATCTTGTACCTCCTTGTGTAATCTAGCAGCTATACGGAATAATTCTTGTCCTGTGTGCAGATAACGCTCATCATAGCTTAAGGGAAAATAGGCTAACTCTTCTATACCATCTGCTACTTGACCCAGACTGTGGTATAAATAAGCCGCCCTTTTAGCTAAACTGGGGGGATTTGGTAGGGAACGAAAAACAACTTGGGCTTGCTTCAGGTCTTCTCGACAGGTGTTTAAGTATTCTGCAAATTCCTCTAATAACTGATCATCAAAAGGATCCGCCGCTAGTTCCTCAACTTGATCTTCTAGAGAATAGAGAATCCGATCAAGCAGTTCATTGACTGGTTGATAAACCAACCGTAGCCATTCCTCAACCTGTTCATCAGCATCTCGTCCCGTTGGTCTAGTGGTTTGGTAACGTTGTTGACCCGGGCGTTGTTGATACTGACCATTTAATTTTTCCGAATTGTCTTGCAGTTGTTGGTCATACTGACGGCGATTTTGACTGTCTCTTAAGACCTCATAGGCTGCATTGATGCGAATAATCTGCTCTTTATCTGCTGTTTCCTGATTAATGTCCGGATGAAACAACTTCACCAAGCGGCGATAAGATTGCTTAATCTCCGCTTGGGTAGCATTGGCATTTACTTTGAGAGTTTCGTAATGGTTATAAACTTGTTTGGAATCGACCATGAATTTAATGTAACATTTAGCTGATGCTAGTGGCTACTTTAGCTTCCAAGTCTTGGAACAAAGGTGTACTTAAATATCTTTCTCCAAAACTAGGCTGAATCATGACTATTAAGCGCCCTTGATTCTCTTTTCGTTGTGCTACCCGAATGGCTGCACATAAAGCTGCACCGGTAGATATACCCGACAGTAGCCCTTCTTCTCTGGCTAAACGGCGACCATAGGCGATCGCATCGTCATCAGTAACAGTAACTACCTCGTCAATCAGTTGTACTTTGAGAACTTGAGGGATAAACCCAGCACCAATTCCTTGGATTTTATGGGGGCCTGGTCTTCCTCCTGATAATACTGGGCTATTGGTTGGTTCCACGGCGATGGCCTGAAAACTGGGTTTTCGGGCTTTGAGAATTTCCGCCACACCGGTGATTGTACCACCTGTACCCACACCAGCCACAATCATATCTACCTGCCCATCGGTATCTGACCAGATTTCCTCAGCTGTAGTTTCCCGATGTATTTTGGCATTGGCGGGATTGCGGAACTGCTGCAACATATAAGTATGTGGGGTAGTATCAACTATTTCCTGGGCGCGGCGAATTGCGCCACTCATACCCTCAATTCCCGGTGTTAGTTCTAATTCTGCCCCATAAGCCCGCAACATCGCCCGCCGTTCTCCGCTCATGGTTTCTGGCATAGTTAAAATTAACCGATAACCCTTAGCTGCTGCGGCCATAGCTAGAGCAATACCTGTATTTCCTGATGTGGGTTCTACCAATAAGGTCTTTCCCGGAGTAATCAAGCCTTCTGCTTCGGCCGCGTTAATCATACTCACCCCAATGCGGTCTTTGACTGAGGATGAGGGGTTCATACTTTCGAGTTTCACCAATATTTGGGCGACACATCCCTCCGCTTGGGGGATACGGTTCAGCTCTACTAGGGGTGTGCGACCAACTAATTCTGTAATGTTACGGGCTATTTTCATAATTATTGCTAATTTTCCTATTTATTTATCTGTGAAAACTAAATGTAGTACATAATATCCAATTGCCGACGGGAATCCCTTTTTTCACAAAGATCCTGAATTGTGTAGTTTTGTAACACTAAGTTTGCCGCTTGACAGGCTTCCTGCCAGATGTCTTTAATCACAGCAGTATCTATACTTTTAGGATTGCTGTCTTCTTCACAAGTCCGTATATCTAACCCTTCCAAACATTGTAAAACATCGAAAACTGTAATTTTCCAAGGTTCCCGCGTCAGAAAATAGCCACCTTTGGAACCACGTTGACTCTTGACTATACCCCCCCGTCTCAAAGTCGCCAGTAACTGCTCCAAATAGCGGTCGGGGATGCTCTGTTGGGCGGCGATTTGGCGAATTTGCATCGGTTCACCGCTTTGATAATGAGTTGCCATCTCGATGAGGGCGAGAATGGCGTATTCAGATTTACATGATAGTTCCACAAGCAGTAATTATGAGTAAGGGGTCAAGAAAAAGTTAAATAGAGTAATGACTCTTAACTTTTTCTAGTATACTCCGGTTCTCCACTGGGGTTTGCTCTTTAATTTCAGGGACAAGAAAAAGCCCCGGGTGATGGCGGGGCGCAATTAATTAAGGAGGAAATTTTGAGCAGATTTACCAGTTTCTAGAAATTGAAGGTGGTTCTGACAGTACCGATAAATACATCTTCGTTGTTACCGTTCTGTCCAGAGTTGGTCATCCAAATCACTCCGGGAGTGACTGAGATGTGATCA
Source organism: Anabaenopsis arnoldii (assembly GCF_028331025.1). Lineage (NCBI taxonomy): Bacteria > Bacillati > Cyanobacteriota > Cyanophyceae > Nostocales > Nodulariaceae > Anabaenopsis > Anabaenopsis arnoldii. Next base: position 32,224 of record NZ_JAQMUH010000134.1, read on the forward strand.
GAAATGCGATGCTTGTAGAAGCCCTCAACTTGGTATGGAATTTTGTCTAAGCCTTGCACTCTATCAAATGCGTGGGGTTGAGCACCGGCGAAGATCCCCAAAACGTTACCTCTTCTCCCGAAGTCAGGTAAGGCTATCCCAGCTCCATAACTCCAAATTTCGCTGTTGTCGTTATCACCAGAGCCTTCGACATCAGTATAGGACACAAAACCACTGATGGATAACTTTTCACTGGGTCTGAAGGCGGCGGAAGCACCGTAAGACTGAGTGGAAAAGGGGCTGCGATCGCCTGTTTGGTTGTTAATACCACCATAGTTTGCTACAGTAGTACCAACAATGGGTCGAGGCGAAGGACTCGCACCAAAAGGATCAAGTTTGGCATTAGACCCACTATCGAAGATAGCCGAACCTGTTCCGTGATACCCACGTACATAGGTAGCTGCTAGTGCCACGCGATCGCCAAGGTTGATGTTAAACTGTCCCAAAGCGCCATAGTTACCCTGGAAGATACCGGAACCGAGACTGGGATCATTAGGTTCTGATCCCAAGTAACCTACAGTTACGGAGCTATTGCTAAGGCCACCTTCACCAAAGGGTAAGGTATAAGCAAGACCTGCACCACCACCAATGCGATAAATAGGACTTTGAGCAGCAAAAGTAGTTAAAGCACCATTACCTCCGTCTGTACCATCAGCAAAGTAAGGGTTATTAACAGGTGCATAGTGGCTATGTTTACCACCATGAGCCGCAAGGTAAACTTGACCGCGACCGAGGGGAGCTTGATAGGTGAGTCTATCTATCTCAACATTGTTAGCACCGGTATTACCAATGTTAAATGTTTGCATACCTTCACCGCTTTTGGCGATGGCCGGTAAACCATCCGCACCCGCTGGGAGTTGTCCATCGTTACCTAGGTCAAAGTTATTAGAATTACCAGATACTAAACTGGTAGTCAAAACATCCCGACCAGTGAAGCTGCTATGTAAGCCTAAACGGACTCTGTTTTGAAAAACACCGTTGTTATTATCGCCAACTCGATCACCAAAGGCATCGGTAACAGCAAAAATTGCTTCACCAGTTAGCTTGGTAGTAGTGGAAAACTGATTAGCTTCCAACTCACTGGTGCGCCATTCTAGGGAATCTACACGACCGCGTATAGTTGCCAACTCGGCGGAAAATTCCTCTTGCAACCGCTCTAAGACAGCTAAGTCTTGTCTGGTCGCCATGTCAACGGTGGCTGTGGCGATCAACTCGTTAACCCTATCCAAACAGGCGTTTAAACCAGCCGCAAATTCGTAACGAGTTAAAACCCGGTTACCGCGATAAGTCCCATCTGGGTAACCTGTAATACAACCGTAGCGCTCAACTAAGGACTGCAACGCTTGAAATGCCCAATCTGTCGGTTTTACTTCATGAAAATCGGAAACCGATGTTACTTGGGAGAGAATTGTATTTTCTCCACCTTCATTGCTGTAGTTATTAACTTGGTTAATAACACCACTGTCCTGAGTTACGGGAGAAAACTCAGTAGCCGCTGGTTGTGGAATTGTAGAGAATTCAGTCGTAGTAATTGGGGCGGCGATTCCTGTTCCTGAAACTAATAAACTTGCGCCCAAAACTGCCGGACCAACCACCAGGGACTTCCGCAATATCATATTAGACATTTTAGCTTTTAACTCACACCTTGTATAGATAATTGTTGCTACATTTACCTCATGAATTAAACAATTTTTGTATTCATGAGATACAGTTGCTATTATCAAAAGTTTAGTTTTTACCTAGCTAATAACCTATTAATTCAAAACTTAAATTAATCTTAAATTAATGTGATTAACTAAGGCAAATACAAAACTCTATAGCTTACCATTATAATGCACCTGAAGTATATGAGAAGATATTAGCCCATAGCCTCATGAACTCTCACCAATATCTAAAAAAATGAGACGATCCGAGAAATTATATGTTCCCCGTTAGTCTCAATTATTGATATTACCTATAATTAGATCTGGTGAGCAAAAAACTTTTAACTGATTTGAGAAATTACCTCAGCTAAATCAAAATCCTTTTGTGTCAAGCCACCTGCATCATGTGTTGTCAAGGTGATATTGACTTTGTTATAGGAGATTCCTATGTCTGGATGATGTCCGGAAGATTCAGCAGGTTCTACCAGCTTGTTTACAAATTCCATCGCCGCAATGAAATCTTTAAATTTGCGGGTAGTCTGCAATTGAGAACCTGTAACTGTCCAACCTGACAAACGGCTGGACTGTGACTGAATTTCTACCTCAGTTAGTAATTGTGCCATATGAACAAATCCTGTTTACATTTTGCCTACAACTTGCACTAAATTATCTTTTGCTGATACTTTACCCTTTGATTCCTAAAACACAATTATCTAGGAATGATCAACAGGTTTAGTTGCTATGAATGTGCAAACTAACTGTAACGTAATTTTTATATTCAATTGAGCCAAAAACCATTGATAAATTTGAGAATACCCATAAAAAACTATCCGCTCTGATTTAGATCAGTTGATCTAATATCAGAGCGGTCTAGTGGGTCTTCAGATTGCAACCAGACTGCCGGAAGGAACTCCGATCTTTAGCCTAGTGACTTGAGCTAACTTAGTCTCTCAAGGTGACTAAGGCTAACTTTTAGAGAACAGCCCCGGCGCACAGCCGGCTAACTGCAACCTGATGACCCATGGTTATACTACTTTCGATCATGGGCATCACCTCCTTGTTGCCTAAGCGGTCTTAGTATCAAAAGGGCAGAGCATATGGCTCTGGGTTGTTAACCTCCACCCAATATAACACAGAATTTTAGTTAGACCAAAAAAAAATACCCCCGCTTGTGAGCGGAGGCCGAATGAAAAATCGAGAATGAGATTTTTATTTTAGAGTGCGTTACCGCGAGGTAGAACTTCCTCAGGGAATACAAATTGTTTGTGAGGCTGATCTTGAGGAGCCATCCAAGCGCGGATACCCTCGTTCAGCAAAATGTTTTTGGTATAGAAAGTTTCAAACTCTGGGTCTTCTGCTGCCCGCAATTCTTGGGAAACGAAG